>CAZSRQ010000041.1:0-16495 GCA_964609335.1 uncultured Pseudomonadota bacterium | reverse complement strand
CAGATCCAACAATACCAGTAGGCTCTTTAAAAAAAACTAGTGACCGATTATGGTATGTGATATTCTTGCTAGATTTTACGTACCAGATTGTAAACCTGTAATAGTAGAGCAAAATCAGAGCCAATATGGATTGGAAGGCGGTTTTTAGGAAGAAGTAATATGAAGAGAATAACCCCATCATTTATCAAATTATTTCCTATAGTTACCAAGCTCTCTTCAACTATTTTTGAGTAAGTAGAAAGAAGGGATTTTATTTATAGATAAGGATTGGAGACATTCAACCAGAATAAGTAAAGAAGTGGGGGATAAGGTCTCCGGCATATCAACGGTATGGATCCCAAAACAAGCCCTGAACCCAAAATTTCTATCTTTTACAATGGAGTATGAAAAACTCTAATCCTCAAAAATAACCCGACGGAGAAGATTGATATCGACATCTCTCCCCTGATAAAAATCTTCGAAAATCGTGCTCGCCGCCATATAAAAGGCGGATAAAAGATTCAGCTGGTTGACGATAAATTCTACCTGATCCGATTTTTCTTTCATGTTTCTTTTCAGATCATCAAACTGCCCTTTGCATTTGTTGATGATCCGGATACTTTCGTCGATTCCATCTCGCAGGCGGTCGAAAAAATCGCGGAAAAACTGTTTGGGATAATCGCGGCAAGCCTCGTAATAATCGCGGCGTGAACCTTTGACCCATATTTTTCGGACCAGTTTATAATCTTCAAGTAAACGGATATTGATACTGATATTTGACTTGCTGATTTTTAAGAGAGAGGCAATTTCATCCAAAGAGAGCGGTTCGTGAGACAAGAAAAGAAGCGCATAGATTTGCCCACCAACCCGATTGACCATTCCGAGCATGTTGGCGGAGATTTTGCCGGCTGCCTCGATAAAAATATTCAGGGCCCGTTCAAAATCTTCACTCTTTTTTTCGTTGAGATAGAGAATCATTTTCATCCCCCAATTTTATTCTTTCATTCACACATTCCTGCTTTTTTATTCGCTTTTAATCATCACGGCAATCCTGGAAAACTTTTCACAAATTCAATTTTCAAATCGGGAAATGCATTCACATATTGGATTTTAAAATCGGGAAAAGCGGTCACATATTCCCATTTTCCGCATTGATCGGGAAACGCCTTTACTTTCTCCACTTTCAAATCGGGAAAGCTGTTCACCACCTGCACTTTAAAATCGGCAAACGCTTCAACCACCTGAACTTTTCCGTAAAGTTTTTTTCCTTTCAGACTACAACCCGAATCTAAAGCAGACGCCATCTGAGAAAGAGAAGAAAAAAAGAAAAGAACAAAAACAAGAATTTTTAAATTGGCTTTGATCATTTTACTTGAGATTTATTGAATTATCTGTTCATTGAAAATGCAACTTTTATCTTAAGGAAAAACATCCTATGAAACATGGCCCGATTAGTCAATTCATTGAAAAACATTTTCTTCACTTCAACGCCGCCTCGCTGGTCGATGCTGCAAAAGGATATACGGCTCATCTTGAAAAAAACGGAAAAATGTTTTTCACCTTGGCCGGGGCGATGAGCACTGCCGAATTGGGAATTTCACTCGCTGAAATGATTCGGCAAGACAAGGTTCATGGAATCTGCTGTACCGGTGCCAATCTCGAAGAAGATGTCTTTAATCTCGTTGCCCATAACCACTACGAAAGAATTCCGCATTATCGTGATTTGACTCCAGCCGATGAAGAGGCGTTGCTGAAACGACATCTGAATCGTGTCACCGACACCTGCATTCCCGAAGGGGAAGCGATGCGGCGAATTGAAAAAGTGATTTTGAAAGAGTGGATGAAAGCCGATGCAAAAAAAGAATCCTACTTTCCGCACCAGTTTTTTTACAAGATTTTATTGAGCGGCGATCTGCAACCTTCTTATCAAATTGAACCGAAAAACAGCTGGCTGCTCGCTGCCGCTGAAAAAAATCTCCCAATGTTTGTTCCTGGCTGGGAAGACTCAACTCTCGGAAACATGTACGCCGGCCATTGCATTTCACAAGATGTCAAAAATGTTCATACTGTCAAAACCGGAATTCAATATATGATCGAACTTGCCGAATGGTATACGCAACTGACCCAAAATCATTCACTTGGTTTCTTTCAAATCGGTGGCGGAATCGCCGGAGATTTTCCGATCTGCGTGGTTCCGATGCTGCATCAGGATTTGCAAAGAGAAGAAGTTCCACTCTGGGGATATTTTTGCCAGATCAGCGATTCAACGACTAGTTATGGATCTTACTCAGGCGCAGTCCCCAATGAAAAAATCACCTGGGGAAAATTGGGGAAAGAAACTCCAAAGTTTATTATTGAGTCCGATGCTTCGATTGTGGCTCCACTGATTTTTGCTTATATTATGGGATGGTAACTAAAAATCTTTATCGACCTTGATATTATCCAGCAATCGATCAATATCTTCCCGATTACCCAAATCATCTAAAATACTATCGTAATCTTCACGATAATAGGTGCTTCCGCTTTCTTGAACTTCGAAATCGGACGATTTTTTAGACTCTTTTTCGGGGGTATCGGGATTGTTTTTCAGGATATGTTTGACGTAGTTGTCAACGGAACGGGAGGCCTTGATTTTTTTTTCGGTTTTGATCTCATTCCAGTTTTTCAAATAGTGCAAACGGCAAAAACCCGACGCCGTTTGTTGATTCTCACAACCTGACTCTTTGCAGATCTTGATTTTTGGTGACATAAGAGATGAGACTTTTCATTTTATAACATATCTATTTTATTTCGCAAAAGCTATTTTTCATCTTCACCCAATTCTTTCAGAATTGTCTCAAACTTTTCTTTCTTCCGGATATTTTCCGATCTCTCCTTTTCAATTTCCTCCTGCAATCTTTTTGAAAGTGCCTCTTTCGTTTTCTTTTTCAAAAACCGGTTTTCGCGAATTCTAAAATAGATCACTCCTCCCAAAAGAACCATCACGATCAGAATGAAAATTAGAATTTCTTGTCGATCTTTCATTTCTATTTCTCAATGACTTGCATTAATTCGGAACGAATTTTTTTTATTTTGTCAGAAGAGGTGATCTTTTGTCCAAAAATATCTTTCACATAAAAAACGTCGGCAACCTGGTCAACCTTGGTCGAAATTTTTGAGACATCGACATACAATCCAAGATTGGAAAGTGCCGTGAAAATCTCATACAGCAAACCAATCCGGTCATGGGTGTAAATGTCAATCACCGTATAATAGGCAGAAACATCGTTATCAACTTCCACCTTGCTGGGAACCGTTTGGGCAATTTTTTTCTTGAACCAGGTCGGTTTTCTGCGGCTTTCAATCAATTGGGAAACCGGGGTTTTGCCTTCCAAAACCAGAGTCAAATCTTTTTTGAGCAGTTCAATTCTTCTCTCTTCATCAAAAATTTCTCCCTGAGAATCGGTAAATCGAAGAATCAAAAAGGCAGATCCGTTTTTGGCGATATACTGTTTCACTTCGAGAATATTCAGATCATTCGCAGCAATCACTCCGGTGATCTTGGCAAGCAACGCAGGAGTTGCCAGCGTATAGATCAGCAACTCATTCACATTGTCTTTTTCCAACAGGGAGTTTTCAATCAGGATCGTCTCAGAGCCGATCTTGGAAGCAAGCTCCAAATGACGAAGAATCTCCTCGGGAGAATGTGCCAAAAAATATTTTACCGGCATTTGATCGAGATATTCTTTTTGTTGGGGGGAAAACGGTTTTCCATTGACCCGTCCCATCACCTTCTGCTTGGCCTGTTCTGCGAGCAGATTGGCTCTTTCAAGACTGAAACTTCCGGTTTCCAAAACTTTTTTCGTTCGGAGATAAAGCTCGGAAAGAAGCGTCCCTTTCCAGGGGGTCCAGACATCCGGTCCCACGGCACGAATATCCGCCCAAGTGAGAATGAAGAGCATGTTCAACAATTCAATATGCTGCATCGATTTTGCGAATTGAATGATCAGATTCGCATCATCCAGATCGCGTCTCTGCGCCAAATGCGGCATAAGCAGATGACTTTTGACCAGAAATTCGACGATCTCACGATCTTTTTCTGGATACCCCATCCGTTCAGTCGCTTTGAGAGACATTTCTGCTCCGACCACCGAATGATTTTTTCCTCTCCCCTTTCCAACATCATGGAAAAAAACCCCCAACGCGAGAAGATCGTGTCGTGAGGTCTGCTGAAGAACCTCTTTATAAAGAGGAAATTCGTGGTCATAAATTCCCTCCTTTAATTTGGTCAGTTCATTCACTGCGAAGATCGAATGGGTATCAACGGTATAAATATGATAAACATCATGTTGAACCTGATAGAGAACTTCTCCAAATTCAGGAATCAGCCGATCGAGCAGACGAAGTTCGTGCATCCAATTCAACATCCGCCCCAAACCTTTGAGATCGACCAGCAGCTCTCTCAATGCCCGATTGACTTCCGGATCTTTTGCGAAAGATTCATCCAACTTCGAAATGCTGTGGACCATCAACCGTTTGGTCTCTTCATGAAGCTCAAGATTTTCTCTTTGGGAAACGAGAAAAACGCGAATCAGATTCGCCGGTTCTGTCTCAAAACAGTTTTCATTTTTAACGATGATTTTGTCGTCTGCCTTTGCAAAATTGTCATCATAATGTTCTGAAACTCTCTCAAGGATTTTCTGGAACTTCTTCTCGGATGGATCAATCAGCGACTCTTTCGCCAAATGGGTGATCCGTTTGATATTTGCCGCATGATGATAATAGGTCTGCATGAATTTCTCGACGGCAAGACTTTCAGTGCTGTCTTCATATCCCATCTCTTTCGCGATTTCCTGCTGATACTGGAAAGTCAATTGATCGGTTTTTTTGAATGTCTTGAAATGAAGCGCATTGCGGATTCGCCAGAGAAAATTTCTCGCCCCGACCAGCTCCTTCAGGGAATCGTCGGTTAAAATTTTAAGTTCGACCAGTTTTTTCAGGTTTGAATCGTGCGCTAAAACCTTCAGAAACCAGACGAGCATATGAAAATCACGAAGTCCCCCCTCACTCTCCTTGACGTTCGGTTCCAGAATATACACGGAGCTTCCAAATCGCTTCAGTCTTTCCTCGGTTTCCAGATTTTTCGCCTCGATGAACCGCTGACTATTTTTTTTCACACTGATCTGCTCATCGATAATCTCAAAAAACCGGCTTGCCAAGGTTTGATCACCGGCCAGATAGCGGGCATCGAGCATGCTGGTGAAAGAAACCATATCCCCGTTGAAAACCGCCTCGCAGTCATCGAGACTTCGGGTCGCATATCCAACGTCCAGGCCAATATCCCAGAGTGGATAAAGAATCGCATCGTGAATTGCATTCAGATATTCATCCGGCTTTTGGGGATAGAGAAAAAGCAGATCGATATCCGAGCAGAGATTCAACTCGGAACGACCATATCCTCCCAAAGCGATCAGGGTGCAACGGGTGGAATGATCGGGATGACTCTCCTGAAAAAGCCAGTCGGCTCTCTCAAACAGCGTCAGGATCAAATCATCCATATATAAAGTATGCAGACGAACCAGGGTCTCTTCGGCCAAATTTGAATCGTGGAGTCGTTTGAGTTCCTCTCTCACCTTCTTGAGATACTCTCTTGCCGACTCGACGGGAGGATCAGAAATCTTAAATGGAATTCGATAAGGGGAAAGCTCTTCCGAAGAGGGGTGAAGGGGAGACAATATTTTTTCCAGGTTTTTCAGGGATGATGCCATAGAGACTATCGGTCTACTGTTAGTTCGGCCAAATTTCAATGGGTCATCTGCATAAAATGCAAGAAATCCCCCAAAACCAACCTTCATCCATCATCATAAAAAGAGCGGGTGGTATTTCTCTCGGATGCCCAATAGGTCACCGCACCGACAAGAAGAATTGTTGTGACAATAGACATGCCGATCGTCACAGGATTTTCCCTGATATCTTTCCAACCCAATGCAAACTCCTCTTTTACCACTTCACCAAAATTTCTGAAAAACAGCCCGGTTTGTCCAAACAGTCTTTGAACCGGAAGAAAAAAATCCTTTTTGGGAAGATTCATTGCAAGCACAGGAAGAGGCAAACGTCTTCTTCGAACCCCGAGTTGCAACAACGTTTCCTCTCCCTGCAGGAGAAGGCCTTCCAAGTATTTCCTTCTGATCAAATAGGGGGTTTTCAAATTTTTGGGGTAGACATGAAATTCCCACGGTTCAACGGTTTGCAGTTGGCCGTTCAGCCATTTTGCATTTCTTTCAAAATGAAGCAGACGATCGATATTTTCTTCAGACAAAGCAGAGAAATTTGGCAATCCAGCACGAGCATACAAGGTGGAAAAACCTCTCTGCAAATGATACAGCCGATCTCCAAACAGGGAAACCTCTTCAGCCGAAGAGGCAATCAAAGAAGGGTTTCTGGAAATATTCATACTAATATCCCCCAAAGTTTTCCTCATAGAAAGATAGGAAACTGTTTTGTTGGCTCTCAACGCCCGGGTAATCAGTTGGGTAGGTCCTGAAAGACTGTAGCTGTTCCCGCCAATTCTGATCGGACTCACCGGGGTATTCATCGGAGCGGGGATAGATGGGATATATTCAGGCACCGCCTCTGGCACTCCCCCAGAAAAAGCATCGCCCGATTTCGAAAAAACAGCTCTGAACCAATCAATTCTTGGAGGCATAGAATAGTTACCTTGAACCTTCGATAAAAAAAATGCAGCCACTGCAAGACAAAACGATCATTAGACCTCTTGCGTAAATCATCCAAAGTGACCCTTCGACAAGCTCAGGGTGTCCCAATTGGGAAAAAGTGGGACATGGTGAGCGTAGTCGAACCATCCATTTGGATTTACGCAAGAGATCTATTTTTTTGCGGTGGTCGTATTGAGAAAGTCTTCGGAAAGGAAAAAATAAAGGTGCTAAAAATTGCTTCAGGAAAGTTCTTTTTTCAGCTGATCCAAAAGTTGCAAAGTTTCAATCGGGGTCAAATGGTTGATCGAAAGATTTTTGATCTTATCCAAAACATAACTTTCGGAAGGATTGAAAAGAGTTAGCTGGCTCGATGGAGCCGTTTCTTTTAAAACCCCTTCGAGATGTTTGCTTTGTAGTTCATTTAAAATCTCTTTCGCCCGCTGAACAATGGAGGGGGGGACTCCGGCAAGCAGAGCGACTTGCAGCCCATAACTTTGGCTCACTCCACCCGGCACAATCTGATAAAGAAAAATGATTTTGTCATTGAACTCTTTCACCGCCACATGAAAATTTTTGATGCCAGGTCGCAACTCTGCCAACTCGATCAATTCGTGATAGTGAGTCGCAAAAATTGTTTTTGCGCCAATTTTGTCATGAAGATGTTCAGCAATTCCCCAGGCGATCGAAAGGCCGTCATAGGTCGAAGTTCCTCGACCAATTTCATCGAGAACAATCAAGCTTTTTTCAGTAGTGGATTGGAGGATATTTGCCGTCTCTTCCATCTCGACCCAAAAAGTCGACTGGTTTTTTGAAAGCTGATCGGAAGCTCCGATTCGGGTAAAAATCTGGTCGATCATTCCCAAACTCATCGATTCGGCTGGAACGTAAGATCCGATATGCGCCATCAACGCGAGAAGCGCCACTTGGCGAAGCAGAGTCGATTTTCCCGCCATGTTCGGTCCGGTTAAAATAATCAAACGACAATCGCGACTGTTTAAAGAAATATCGTTCGGAACAAATCGGGAAGCAGGAAATATTTTTTCAAGAACCGGATGACGACCTGCCCCGATTTTCAGCTCATCGCCATCGGTAAAAGTTGGACAGCAATAATTGTTTTCGAGGGCGACGGTCGCCAGAGAAGCAAGTGTATCGAGCTTTGCAATCTGACTTGCCATCTGAGCAATCGATTCTGCCTGTTCGGCAATTTCTGACCGGAGCTGAATAAAATATTCGTATTCCAGATGTCGAATTTTATCTTCTGCGCCAAGAACTTTCTCTTCATAAATTTTCAACTCGGGCGTGATATAGCGTTCCGCATTTACCAATGTCTGTTTGCGAATGTAATGTTCTGGAACCAAATTTTTCTTCCCTTCGGAAACCTCGATATAATAACCAAAAACCTTGTTGTAACGGACTTTGAGCGAGTGAATGCCGGTTTTCGTTCTCTCCTCTTCTTCCATCTTCGCCAAGTTTGATTTTCCATCATATAAAATCGAGCGGAGTTCATCGAGCTCTGGAAGAACTTTGTTTTGGATGATCCCCCCTTCGCGAATCGAAAAGGGAAGTTCTTCCTGCAAAGTGAAAAGAATTTTGGAAGTAAGAGAAGTGAGATCGTCCCAACGCTCCAAAAGTTGATGAAAAAAAGGGGATGAAAGTTCAGAGATTTTCTCCCGGATTTTTGGAAGTTGTTCGAGCGATTTTCCAACCGCAAACAAATCGCGCGCATTCGCCACTTCGGTCGAAATTCTTGCATTCAATCTTTCAAGATCAACAATTTTGGATAGAAATTCGCGAATCTGTTTCAAAAGATCGAACCGATCGAGTAGTTCGGTAATCGCCTCTTGGCGGATTTTTATTTCTTCGATATTGGCCAATGGATATAGAATCCAGTTCTTCAGTTTTCTCGCTCCCATCGAGGTTTTCGTCTGATCAAGAACCCCAAGTAACGTCGCCCAACTTTTTCCATCGTTAAGATTTCTGATCAACTCAAGATTTCTCACCGTTGTCGCATCGAGTTTCAAAGAGTGATTTTCCAACAGCCGAATCTGGTTCAAATGCCTGATTTCAGTTTTCAACGTTTCTTTGACATATTGAAGCAGGCGAAAAGCGGTTTCTTCAGCCAGGGGAGAAATATTCTTGGAGAATATTTTTTCCCACGACTGCTGAAACTGAACCGAAAACGATTTCAGAAGAATGGCAGGATCTTGAGTAAGTAAATATGATTGAATCAGGGTTTGTGGAAACTGTTTCGATATTTTTTCAAAAAGAGGATTTTTTTTAAACTCTGTAGAACAGAGAGCCTCTTTCGATTCGAGACGAGAAAACTCCGAAAGAAAACTTTCTAAATTCGAAAAAAGCCCAATTCCGATTTCACCGGTCGAAATATCGACATAAGCCAACGCATAATTTTCTTGTTGAATCGCGATTGAAACCAGAAAGTTGTTCTGTTTCGCATCGAGGGATTCAGCTTCGAGAACCAGGCCGGGAGTAATCACCCGAACTACATCCCGCTTCACAATCCCCTTGACCTCTTTCGGGTTTTCAATCTGCTCGCAGATCGCCACTTTATGCCCAGCTTGAACAAGACGAGCAATATAAGAAGAGGCGGAATGATGAGGAACGCCGCAAAACGGAATCGAATCTTTCTCCCCTTTATTTCGACTGGTCAGGACAATCTCCAAAAGCTCAGAGGCTTTCAATGCATCCTCAAAAAACATCTCATAAAAATCCCCCATCCGAAAAAAAAGAATCGCGTCTTGATAACGTTCTTTGATCTCCAGATATTGACGGATCATTGGGGTAGGTTGTGGGGAAGAGGATTCCATGAATGAATCCTTTAATATTTTATTGATAATATCTTCAAGGTTTTTTGCCAGGATATTGAATGGAAAATTTAATGACTATTGGTATCCCAAATCTTTCAAAACATGCTCGCTTTTCGTCCAATCTTTTACCACCTTGACGAAGAGAGAAAGAAACGCTTTTTTACCGGTTAAATTTTCGATCTCAATTCGGGCTTCTTGTCCGATTTTTTTGAGCATCGACCCCGCTTTTCCAATCACAATCGGCTTTTGCGAATCTTTCTCGACATAAATCGTTGCGCTGATCCGGTCGATCTTCGGTTCTTCTTTGAATTCATCGATGACCACAGCAACCGAATAGGGAACTTCTTGATGCGTCAATTTGAACAATTTTTCACGAATGATTTCAGAGGCGAGATAACGCAAATTTCGATCGGTGAGTTGATCTTCGGGATAAAAAGCAGATCCTTCCGGAAGATAATCGAGTGATTTTTGAATGAGAGTTTCAATTCCATCTTTTTTCTCGGCTGAAATGAGAAAAAACTCTTTGGCTTTGGAATGTTCTTGCCAGAATTTGACGATTGGCAAAAGATCAAGCTTGGCAATCTGATCGACTTTATTGATCACGATAAAAAAAGATTTATTATTTTCTTCAATCTCCCGAACAAATTTCAAATCAAGTTCAGAAACTTTTACCGTCGGCTCGACCAGATAAAAAATCAGATCGGCATCTGCAATCGTACTTTTCGCCTCCGCTACCATAAAATCGTTGAGCGGCTTGTGGGGAGTATGCAGCCCAGGGGTATCCAGAAAAAGAAGCTGCCCCTCTTTCGTATTAAAAATCCCCAGGATTTTTTCACGGGTCGTTTGCGGTTTATCTGAAACAATCGTCAGTTTTTCACCGAGAATGGAGTTGAGTAAAGTCGATTTTCCAACGTTGGGAGCACCGAGAATGGCGATATAACCACTTTTAAAAGACATGCCTTTTTTTCCGTTTAGTCATCGCAAAACAAAATGACCGGTTTAGGGACATGGTTCGACTTCGCTCACCATGTCCCATTTTTATTAAATCAAATCTGACACTTTATTTTCCGATAACTATAAAACTTTTGGAGCTTCTTGATTTAACTTTTTAATTCTTTCAACCTCTTCCAATGCCTGTTTGGCCGCCTTCTGCTCAGCCTCTTTCTTACTTTTCCCCTCGCCTATCCCATAGATGGTCTGATGAATCAAGATATCAATTCGGAAGGTTTTATCATGATCAGGACCCAACTCTTCAACCAGCCGATATTTGGGGATGGTTTTATAAAGATTTTGCGCCCGTTCTTGCAGTTCGGTTTTGTAATCCCGGTAAAAAGGATCTTCATGCAAATCGCCAATCAACGCCTCAAACTGGTTTCGGATCACCTTGAAAGTTTTTCTGAAACCGCGATCAATATACAAAGCCCCCAAAACCGCTTCATAGGCATCTGCCAAAAGGGAGGATTTTTCCCGTCCCTGCCCCAACTCTTCCCCTTTTCCCAAATAGAGCTGTTCTCCCAGTTTTAAATCGCGGGCAAGTTTGGCCAGCGACTTTTCATTCACAATCGAAGCGCGAAATTTGGATAATTCACCTTCAGAAGATTTTGGATAAATTTCCATCAA
The DNA here is from genome assembly GCA_964609335.1 of uncultured Pseudomonadota bacterium. Lineage (GTDB taxonomy): Bacteria > UBA10199 > UBA10199 > JADFYH01 > JADFYH01 > CAZSRQ01. The sequence goes on along the minus strand of CAZSRQ010000041.1, from coordinate 5,376 downwards.
GGCATGGGAAACGACCAATTCCATCACCGCATCCCCCAAAAACTCGAGTCGTTCATTATGAAAATCGGCACTCCATCTTTTTTCGTTGGCGTACGATTTGTGCGTTAACGCCCGTTTTAAAAGACCCCGATCCCAAAAACGTGCCCCCAACCGTTTTTCAAGCTCTTTCAATCTCTTTTTTTCAGGTTTCGATAATCTCGCCAAACAACTCTCCCTTTTCATAATGAGTCGGTCTGCCAAAAATCAGCGGACTTAACATCGATTTTTGATGGACGTAACTTTCAGAAGGAATATTCACGAAAAGATAATTTCGACTCACCCCCCGAAAATAGCGGGAATCTTTTTCATTCGAATTTTCTTCCAAAATAATTTCTGTTTTTTTTCCGATGGAGTTTAAATAAAACTTTTCTTTTTTCTTTCGAGAAAGCTCCAGCAACCTTGCAACTCTCTCTTTTTTCACCGAAGAGGATATTTGTTCTTGAAAAGTCGCCGCTTTCGTCCCTTTTTTCGCCGAATAGGGAAAAACATGCAGATAATCGATCGGCACTTCTTCAATCAACTGATAGCTTTTCTCAAATCGCTCTTCATTTTCGAAAGGAAATCCGACCATCACATCGGTTCCGATACAGATCTCTGGAATCTTATCTTTCAGTCTAAAACTAAGTTGCGTAAATTCTTCAGGTTTATATCGCCGACGCATTAATTTGAGCGTTTCATCTTCGCCACTTTGGATTGGGATATGCAAATACTCACAAAAAACCTTCGATTGGGCAAGAAAATCGATCATTTCATCAGTCACTTCTTCCGGATCGATGGAGGATAATCGGACGCGATGAACAAATGATTCCTCTTCAATTCGGCGCATCAGATCGAGCAAACTGCTTTTGGGATCTAGATCATAACCGTAAGTCCCCAAATGAATTCCGGTTAAAACCACTTCTTCAAAATGTTGCTCTTTCAATTTTTTCAATTCCAGGAGGATTTTATCCGGTTCTAAACTTCGATTTTTTCCTCGCGCATAAGGAATGACACAAAAACTGCAAAATTGATTGCAACCATCCTGAATTTTCAAGAAAGCTCTCGTGTTTTTTGAATAGGAAGTAAAATCGGAGGCAAAAACCACCTCTTCTTTAAAAAGATCTTCGACAATAATCTCGGGAACCAGCGGTTTCACCTGATTCAGATAATCAAGAATCGAGCTTTTCTGGTTATTTCCCAAAATAAAGGAAACCCCTTCAACCTCAGCCAGAGATTCAGGATCGGTCTGCGCATAACAACCGGTGACTACAATCGAGGCATCCGAATTCAATCGATGTGCTTTTCGAACGAGCTGTCTCGCTTCAGAATCCGCCTTGTTCGTCACCGTACAAGTATTGAGAATATAGGCATCGGCCGCCGAATTAAATGGAACCAATTTCCATCCCGCCTGAGACAAATCCCCCTCAATCGCGGCGGAATCATATTGATTCGCTTTACAACCCATCGTGTGAATGGCAACGGTTTTTGACGACATAGTTCAACTTTCTTTATTAAATTCCTTCTTCAATCCACCCACCTCCCAACACCTCATCTTGCTGATAAAACACAATCGCCTGCCCTGGAGTAATGGCCCGCTGTGGATCTTCAAAAACCACTCTCGTCTGATCATTTTCCAACCGTTCGACAAAACAGTCTTCCGCGGGATGACGATACCTGATTTTTGCACTAATTTTTTCAGAAGAAGTGGGAGGTTTTTGAGTCCAATGAACCTTGGAAGCGATTAAACTAGTTTGATAAAGAGAAACATCTTCCGCCAAAACAATTCGATTCGTTTTTGGATCAATCGATTTGACATAGACTCTTTTTCCGGCAGCGACTTGAGTTCCGCGTCGTTGGCCAACAGTGTAATGATGAATTCCTTCATGCTGACCTAAAATCTTTCCTTCCGTATCGACAAAATCCCCTTTGGTAGTTTTACTCTCTACAAAAGAAGGAAGATCTTTCATCGCCTTCTCAACAAACGCCCCGGCATCATCATTCGGAACAAAACAGATTTCCTGGCTTTCCGCCTTGTCTTTTGTTTTCAAATGATGTTCTCGCGCAATTTTTCTCACCTCTTCTTTGGTCATTCCCCCTAAAGGAAATAAAATTTGCGCCAACTCTTTCTGTCCCAACGAATAAAGAAAATAGCTCTGATCTTTTTTGGGATCGACCCCTTTCAAAAGTTTGAAGTTTCCCGCTTCATCCGATTCAATTCGCGCATAATGCCCGGTTGCCAGCTTTTCAGCCCCAAGCTCTTTGGCCTTTGCGAGAAATGGATTGAACTTGATCTCGGAATTGCAGAGTACACAAGGATTCGGCGTCCGTCCTTTCAAATACTCGGTGACAAATGGGTTAATCACTTTCTCTTTAAATGCTTCCTTAAAATTCATCGCATAAAACGGCATTTGCAAATCATCGCAAACCCGTCTGGCATCGTTCATATCTTGAACAGAACAACATCCAGAGGTTTTGACTGATGGATCTTCCGGCTGATCGCGAAGTTTCATCGAAATACCGATCACTTCGTGACCCTGTTTTTTTAACAATAAAGCGGCAACGGAGGAATCAACTCCACCGCTCATCGCAACGACGATTCGCATAAGTTTTCCAATACTATATTGTAGAGGCGAACCTTGTGTTCGCCCTGACTGCGTGGATAAGCATAATATTTACGTATTCCTTAACATTTTTAGAGCGAACACAAGGTTCGCCCCTACAGGAATTTGTTTTGAAGCCTTTGAATAATTTTCGGCAAAACCTCGATCACCCTCTGAACTTCTTCTTCCGTATTCAACTTCGATAAACTAAACCGAATCGAAGACTTTGCTTCTTGAGAGGATTTTCCCAGGGCAAGAATGACATGCGAAGGATCAATCGATCCGGATTCGCAAGCTGCACCGGCCGAAACCGCAATCCCTTCCAGATCAAGGTTGAGAAGAAGCGTTTCTCCGTCAATGTTTTCAAAGAGAATATTGCTGGTATTAAAAAGCCGGTTTTCAGAATCCCCTTGAACAGAACTCCCCTCAATTCGGGATAAAATCCCCTCTTCCAATTGATTTCGGAGATAGCAGATTCTGGCACTGTTTTCTTCCAGGTTTTTCAGACTTTCTTCCAGGGCAATCGCCATTCCGTGAATCCGCAAGACATCTTGGGTTCCGGCTCGGAGCGATTTTTCCTGGCTTCCACCGAAATGAAGAGGAGAAATCTTCACCCCTTCCCGAAGATAAAGCCCGCCAACCCCCTTGGGACCATGAAATTTATGGGCTGAAAACGAAAGCAGGTCGATTGGAACTTTTTTCAGATCGATTCGAATTTTTCCAACCGCCTGAACGGCATCACAATGAAACAGGATGTTTTTTTCACGGCAAATCTCCGATATTTTTTCGATGGGATTGAGATTTCCAATCTCGTTGTTTGCCCACATCATCGAAACCAACGCTGTATTGGAATTTATTTTGGATTGAAAATCTTCCAGATCGATTCGACCTTTCGAATCAACCTTCAGATAAATACTTTTTTTTCCTTTCGATTCCAAAAACTGCAAAGTCCGCAACGTCGCATGATGTTCAACCGGAGTCGTGATGATTTCATTTTTCCCAATAGAACCACTTTCAAAAACCCCCAACAAAGCTGTATTGATACTTTCAGTTCCACCACTCGTAAAAATAATTTCGGATTCACTCGCGTTGAAGAGCGAAGATATTTTTTCACGCGCAATATTCAGCTGTTTTTTTGCCTCTCTTCCGGCCCAATGAATACTCGACGCATTCCCAAACAGATTCCGCTGAAATTCGCGGAGAAATTCATCTACTTTGGAATCTAAGGGAGACGTTGCATTGTTGTCGAAATAAATGTAGTGCATGAGATTATTTTTTAATATGGAAACTCTCTATCAACTTTTCAGTTCACTGCACACCATCGACGGAATTGAAACGATCATTCGAAGCGGTGGATTATTTGTCTTGATTTTCATCATCTTTGCCGAAACCGGACTGCTGATCGGATTCTTTCTTCCGGGAGATTCTCTTCTCGTGACTGCCGGAATTCTCTCTTCAAAATCTTTCAATGGATCTGAGCCGCTTTTAAATTTTTACCTTCTAAACTTTTCACTCATTCTCGCAGCGATTCTCGGAGACCAGCTCGGTTATTTGCTCGGCCGAAAAACCGGCCCCAGAATCTTTGACAAGCCAAATAACCGTTTTTTCAAGAAAAAATATGCCGTCGAAGCGCACAAGTTTTACGAAAAACATGGCCGAAAAGCAATAGTACTTGCCCGATTTATACCGATATTACGCACTTTTGTGCCATTTATTGCCGGGGTAGCCGCCATGCCTTACCGAAAATTTATTATTTTCAACATCATCGGGGGAATTTGCTGGGTTTTATCCATGACCGCTTTAGGCCATTTTATTGGCAAAAGTCCTTGGGGAGAAAAAATTCATTGGGTGATTTTAAGCGTCGTTTTTATCTCAATTCTACCGATGGTGATTGGGGTCACCAAAAAAATTATCACTCATTTCTCTTCAAAAAGAAGAGATGAACGGTCTTAATTTTTCAAATTTCTTCTCTTTAATCCCTTTGACCCGCATTAAACTTTCGATCTTTTTGAAAGCTCCATTCCGATTTCGGTCTTCGACAATCTTTTCAGCAAGCTTGGGGCCAACCACCGGAAGCGCCGTTAAATCTTCAACCGTCGCATGATTGATATCAATTTTTTGCCCCAAGGCAATTTTGTTTGCGCCACTCAGCTCCTCCTTCTCTCCCACAAAAGGAAGAGCAGAAGATTTGGACAAAAAATCGATCCACTTTTCATTTTGGTTGGAAGAAGAGAAATTCAATGAACAAAGATGAAAAAAAAGAGCAAAAACAGCGAGGATAATCGGAGCAAAAATGGAAATGAGATGAAAGGATTCCTTCCTCTCTTTATGAAGGAGAGAGGTGGCAGAAGAGGTCATTTCTGTACATCCTTCAACAATTTATATTCAATGCTATCGACCAACGCCATCCAGGATGCCTGGATAATATTTTCAGAAACACCGACCGTATTCCAATAATCTTCTCCGTCACTCGACTCGATCAGAACTCGAACAAGCGAAGCGGTTCCGGTTCCGGAAGATAAAACCCTGACTTTATAATCGATCAGTCTCACTTCAGAAAGTTGGGGATAAAATTTTTCAAGCGCCTGCCTCAACGCCTTATCAAGCGCGTTCACAGGTCCTGATCCGATCGCTTTGGTTAAGGTTTGTTCTCCGTCGACTTCCAACTCAACCATCGCCTCGGAACGAAGAGTCTCTTTTTCAGTCGACTTTTCATCGATCACCCGAAAACCGATCAGGTTGAAAAAACTTTGATGTT
>CAZSRQ010000040.1:0-16626 GCA_964609335.1 uncultured Pseudomonadota bacterium | reverse complement strand
GTAAAGAAGTTCCTGAAGGATACCCCTAAGGTTCTCGAAGAGATTGATAAAAAAAATACGAAGGCATTTTACGAAATCGAGGTTGGTTTCGGACTTCTCGTTCCAAGCTCTATTTCAAAATTGCTCATGGATAAAAATCTTCCTCAAATGCTCAAAGAGTTTAAGGAGCGGACGGAGTGAAAACCGATAAAACAAAATCGAGGGTTCGAGCGAAAAACAAAACCTTTTCAGGATTTGCCAAGAAAGCTCTTTTAACCAGTCTAGGCGCTATCTTCATGACCGAAGAGTCAATTCGAAATGCATTCGGCGATATGAAACTGCCGAAAGAGGCGATGGGTTTTGTCCTCGATCAGGCAAAGAAACAAAAGGATGATCTGGTTTCAGCGGTTGCTGCCGAGGTTTCGAAATTTTTTTCAAAAATTAATGTTCATGAAGAGGTTCAAAAAGCGTTGAATCATCTGAATGTTCATGTCGATGCCCGTCTTTCTTTTACTCCAAAAGGAAAACCGATTTCTAATAAAGTAGAAGTCGACTTTGAGGAAAGTTGATTTCGGTGATATTTTTATTTTTTAAAAAACTTTCCTAAAGCAAGCAGCGGAAAATAATATCGATATCCATGATATCGAATATAAAAATGACCTGGAAAACCGGTTCCGGTATACGCTTTCTCCTCCCATCCTCCTTGAGAATTTTGGGTGGAGGTCAAAAATTGAATCCCCTTTTCTACTTCAGAAGATTTGATTTCACCCGCAGCTATCAAACCCATTATGGCCCAAGCTGTTTGAGAAGCGGTTGAAGTTTTTAATGGAACATATTGTTTTTCAATATAACTTTCGCACGATTCTGACCAGCCTCCATCCGCATTTTGAATCGATTTCAGCCAGCCTATGGCTTTTTGAATTATGGGGTCACTCGAAGGAATTCCAATCGCACTCAACCCTTGCAGAGCGCACCAAGTGCCGTAAATGTAGTTGACTCCCCATCTTCCCCACCAAGATCCGTTTTTTTCCTGGGTTTTGAAGACAAATTTCAACGCTTTTTTGCAGATCGGGTGATCTTTTGAATATCCCAGTTTTGCCAACAACTCAAGCACTCGCCCGGTAATATCGGGAGTTGGAGGATCTAAACATGCCCCGTGATCGGAGAATGGGATTTTATTCACCCAATTGGCCGTATTATCAACATCAAAGGCGGCCCAGCCACCATTTTTAGATTGCATTGATAAAAGCCAATCGAGCCCACGTTGGAAAGGAACGGCAATCTCAGAACGTGGAAGATCAACCTGATTCAATAAAAAAAGAACCTCAATCGTATCGTCGACATCAGGAAAATATTCATTTTCAAACTCGAAAGACCATCCTCCCGGTTCGGCTTTTTTATTTTTTATTGCCCAATCTCCGTAGGTTTTGGTGATCTGTTTTGAAATCAACCAGCGGGCAGATTTTAAAAGGGCGGGATGATTTTTGACAGTTCCGCTATCCAAAAGAGCCACGGAGGCCCAAGGGGTATCCCAAACCGGAGAAATACAACATTGCTGATGAATCTGTTTCTTCTCATTCGATTGAATCAAAAACAAGTGGGGAGGATTGTACAAATTCGAATGAGCAGGTGAGGGGAGGGCTGGTAGTTCAATTTGAGAATTTTGTTGAAACGACAAAAGGGCATTAAAACATTTTTGAATATGAATATCTTGAAACGGTTTTCCTAAAGCAGTGAGTGAGAAAATGGCATAGGCAAGGGCCGGATAAATATCTTCTGTTTTTTTGATATGGGAAATAATCCAATCTTCCGCTTTCTTGAGAGCATTTTCGGTAAGTCGATTTTCAGGAATCAGCTTTTGAACCGGTTTTAAAACTCGATCGATTTGAACAAAAAAGTTTGCGAGCGAAAGAAACCCTTCTTTAATCTGAAAAGAAAAATCTCTTTTTTCTGGCGATGTTATAAACAACTCTTTAAGTGAAAAGTTAGGAATTTTGCAGGTTCTTTTCTTTTCTAAAACGACGAGAAGTGGAACAATGCAGGCTCTTGCCCAACTCGAAAATTCATAAATATTTAGAGGGACTTTTTCTGGAAACAATAAAAAACTGATTGGCATCGCGGGACAAACATCCCACGAAACAATTCCAAAAAGTGCCAGATGAATTCGGGTGAAGATTCTGACTTGGGTTAATCCACCGTGGGCGAGGATAAAGTCTCTCGCTTTTTTCATTGGAGCAGAGTCGATGTCAAAATTTGCCAGCTTTAAAGCAAAATAACATTCGGCTGTGGTCGACAAATCTCCAGGCCCATCAAAATAAATTGCCCATGAACCATCCTCCCTTTGTTCAGATAAGATTCGATTCGCCAAGTTTTGTTCGATGGATTGATAAGTTTCACTTAAATTTAGATAGTGAAGCAGTAAAATAAACTCAGCACCGATCGATTCGTTTGCTTCGAGGGTATACCACCAAAAACCTTCTTTATATTGTTGGGAAAGAAGTAATTCGGTTGCTTTTGAAATGGCAGAAGAGAGTTTTGAATGTAATTCGTTTTTTTCAGCGTGAATAGATTTTAAATGAGAAGAGTTATTCATCTGCTATTAAATTGATTGAGTAAAATAGGGGGTTAAAATTTTAACCCCAAAAATTTTATTAATCATTGCTTTCTGAATCTTCATCTACTTTTTTGGGAGCAGGAGTAGAAATTCTTTTTTTAACCGGTTTTACTTCTGTTGCAACTCCAGATTTTCCCTTGGATATTTCATCTGCCCGAGCATAACCCGATTTATAACCTTTGCTAAAGCCGGCTTGATATCCTGAGATGAAGCGATTGGCACTTCCATATTCATATCGGTATTTTTTGTTCGCCGTTTTATAGTTTTCGTTTCCGGTTGGATTCTGTTTTTTTCCTTCTTTATGATCTTTCTTTCCTGCCCTTACTCCGTCGTCGTAGCCCAATTCAAATCCTCTTTTTTGGGCTGGGTCTCCCATGAACCCCTGATTTTTGGCGAGATCGGTTTTTTTGTTTTCTACCTCTTTGGAAAAAAGAGGTTTTCCAATCAGGATTGAAAAAGCCGCAACCAAGACGAATGAAATAAGATATTTTATTTTCATAGTTTTCTGTTTTTTAGAATGCCCATTTAAATTGTAAGGGCATTAACCGTGCAGCAAAAGCTGCGTTGTTGTCATTAAAAACGATATCAAAAGAGACATCAGAACCTATCTTGATATGATCAGTCAAATCATATTGAAATCCGAAAACAGGTAACGCGAAATCGCCCAAACCGCCTCCATGAAAACCGATGATTCCTCCTGCTCCAGCTCCCAAGTATATATTCCATTTCGTGTGATTGGGAATATCAAAGTAGTATCGAAATCTGGCTGACAAATGTGCAGCATCGAGCCCACCCGCGGTTACATCAAAACGAAAAGAAGCACTGATATGCTGGGTAATAAAATATTCTGTTTCAAGATTAAAGTCGAAAGAGGCATCCAGATGGTCAGTCCCGACAAAAACTCCAGGCCCCATATCCAGCTGAAATTGATGTTTTTCTGTTGCGGCATTGGCAGTGCCAGAAGTATTGGCATACACACTGAGACAAAGACCGACAATAATTGCCAATTTTAAACAGGTTTTTTTAAATAACGGATGCATATTCTTTTTTCTCCTTCAAATAAAGCAGACCTCTTGAAGAATCTTGCCCACTCTCATTTCTCAATTTTCAAGAACCTTCAAAAAGACTGCAAAATGTTAACAATTGTGAAATGGAAGATAAATTTTAGTGGCAATTTATCTCAAACTTATTTACAAAACCTGCAAGCTCATACAAATGTAGAATCATCCTGTCAAACAGAAATTAGTGAATAAAAAAATAAAACCTCGCCAAGTAGCAACAGTTCAGGGTAAGAAGACGATAACTACCAATAAAGGGAGAATTTTATGATTACTGCTGATCTTGAACATAAAATGATGATCTTGGAAAAAATTGTCGGCACTTACTCTGCTGAAGGTCCACTCCCTCCGATTCACGAACTGAATTCTTGTATTTCCCAGATGGATCCAAAAGAGTTGGCGCAAGCGATTTACCTTCTTGAATACAATGATTGTCGAAGCAGCTTGAGTGATTCCCACAGTTCTCTCGACGCCAAACTTAAGAACCGTATCTATTTTTCAAAAGGATTAAAAAACGATATCGAAAAAATCTTCATGGCGGTTGTGGAGCATTTTCGGTTGATGCCAGGAGAGGTTTCTCCGGTGGTGGATCAGATTTTCCATTATTTTTACCAAACCCTTGTCCATCTTACGACAAAGCAGGGGTTGATCAGCAATAACTAGATCTTTCCTAATTTCCTTCGCCGACATATTCAGCCGCTGCTGTGGCAAATTCTTTAAACTTTCCTTTGTGTTTCATTGGAACTTGAACCCATTCTTTCATCGCTCTCCCTTTCCCAGATGGATCCCATAAAACAGCCTCGGCTAGAGATATTGCCTTCTTGTGATGAGTCGTTATGAGCATGGTCTTATTTGTTTATTGAACTGTTTTGATTTTTTTTACTTTGTTTTTATTCAAAAGAATTTTTTCGATCGAATCGAGAATATGAGAAGCCAGTTTTTCTTTGGGGAGAATCGGGAGTTTTTTGGATTGGCCGTCTGCCCAAAAGAGGGTGAGACGATTTTCATCGGAGGCAAATCCCAGTTTGGGATTTGAAACATCATTGGCACAGATCAAATCAAGATTTTTGCTTTTTAGTTTTCGAAGTGCCTCTTTTTCCATATTTTCAGTTTCTGCGGCAAATCCGACCAGAATTTGATCGGGCTGTTTTTTCTTTCCAAGCGACGCTAAAATATCTTCGGTATGGACTAATTCAAGACTGGTAGAAAGTTCAGCTTTCTTCCCTTTTTCTTTAAGTTTCACTTTAGGTTTTATATCTGAAACTGCTGCAGTTGAAATAACTATTTGTGATTTTGAAAATTCTTGAAAAACCGCTTTTGCCATCTCTTCCGCGGAATGAATGCGAATGACTTTTATCCCTTTTGGATCAGATAAATGAGTCGGTCCGGTGACTAAAGTGACATTTGCCCCTCGTTCAGAGGCGAGCTTTGCCAAGGCAAAACCGGTTTTTCCAGAAGCAGGGCTTGTAATATGGCGAACCGGATCCATTGCTTCCCAGGTCGGTCCAGCGGTAATCAGAAAGTGTTGATTTGAAAGAGTGCCAGCCGAAAAGAACGATTGAATGGATTGAAGAATCGTATCGGTTTCTGGAAGTCTTCCAGATCCTTCATAACCACAGGCAAGTGAACCGGAGGCCGGCTCTAAAATCTCAAATCCCCGTTTTTTAAGTAAAGCAATGTTCTCCTGGGTTGCCGGATTATTCCACATGTTCACATTCATCGCCGGACAGATTAAAACCTGAGTTTTTGTGGCACAAAGAATAGTGCTTAGAAGATCATCACAAATTCCGTGCGCAATTTTGGCGATGATATCGGCCGAGGCTGGGGCAATCACGATTAAATCGGGAGAATCAGCCAAGTGGATATGACTAATTTTAGACTCTTGTTCTAAATCAAAAAGTTCAGTGTGGGCGGTATGACCCGATAAAGTCTGCAAAGTTAATGGGGTAATGAACTGACAAGCCGCCTTGGTCATTACCACATGAACATCAGCGTTTTGATCTTTTAATCGGCGGACAAGATCACAGGTTTTATAGGCGGCAATTCCGCCGGAGATTCCCAATAAAATTGTTCTCGAGGAGAGTGACATATGCGTAAGAGTGGGGGGTGAGATTTTAAAACCCCCTCCTAAAGATAGTTAAATAATATTACATAATATATATTATACGAACCAAATAACCTTCTCTTTTTCATTCTACTATGGATCTATCGTTGTCGGTGCGAATTTGTTCAGACGGATATAAAGATCGAATGAACTCGAATCTATCATTTAAATCTCATCTTCTAATGAAAAATCCCCATCCAATATTTCCCCATCGGTTCCTTCTTTTCTGAAGACGACCTGGCCAGGAAAAATTTCGGCAACATATCTCTGAACTTCGTCGATCTGGGATTTGGGTGTCGAGGTTCCGGCTCCAATCCCCAAATGGGAAACCCCCTCTAACCATTCAAGCTTTACCAACTCGGGTGAATCAATATGATAAGTCGTATCGGGGAGATATTTTTGAGCCAGTTTTGCCAAATTAGTTGTATTGGAGGAATTATATCCTCCGATAATCAGCATGGCATCGACCCATTGAGCCAAATCAGAAACCGCCTGTTGCTGGTTTTTGACCGGTTTACAGCGGGTATCAACCGCTTTCATTTCAGGATATTTGGTCAGGCGAATATAATCGATCAGTTTTTGAAATTTGTCTTTGGTGATGGTGGTTTGGCAGATTGCAATTGTATTTCCCAAGTTGGTCGGAAGTTGATCGACTTCCTGCTCTGAATAAACGACATGAATGTTTTGGCCATAACTTCGACTCGCAATAATTTCTGCATGATTCGGATTGCCTATGAGAATAATGCTAAATCCTTTTTCCTCAAAAGTACGAATCTTCTGATAAACCCATTTCAGCAAAACCGGACAGGTGGCATCATGAAACTGGATTCCCTTGCTGAGAAGATCTTCTTTCAGCTCTTTGGGATAACCATGGGCTGTAATCACCACTTCTTTGAAGTTTTGGGATTTTAGGCTATTCAGATCTTGATATCTCTCAAGGATCGGAATTCCATCTTTTGCCAGATCTTCGACGATTTTTGGATTATGAACTATAGGACCCAAAATCGGTTTTCGGTGTTTCTGGGCGAGTTCGATCGCTGCCTCAACTCCAAAGCAGGTTCCAGAGCTTCTTGCCACGATGACTTCGAGGGAATTTGAAGAATTATTCATAAGTTATTGTATGTAACGGACTGCCAATAAATGTCAAGAGTCGGCTATTCTTGAAAAATAAACCTTGGGTGTCATCTTGACAAAATGAACTCAAATCAGGTAAAAATGAAAATCACTTTCATTTTATGAAAAAACGACTTCCCATTTTTGTATATCTTCTGCTGTTTTTAGGCTTTTTGGCTTTTTCCAAAGAGTTGCTTTCAGCGACTGATCCGGCTCGTCTTTTGGTTCATTTGATCAGTTATTTATCTGAAGATTATTCCAACACGGTTTCAAGTGGGAAGATTATTAATCCAAGCGAATATCAGGAACAGGTCGAGTTTAGTGATTTAGCACTGAAGACTTATCAAGAAATTGAAAAAAAACCTTCTTCAAAAGAATTAGAAATTAAACTTAAAAAATTGAATTCCCTGATTCATCAGCAAGCAGATCCGCTTGAAGTAACCCCGCTTGCGAAAGAGATTAAAAACAGTGTGACAGAAATTTATCAGTTAAAGACAACTCCTGATCTTTGGCCATCTCTTGCCAAAGGTCAGAAAATTTATTCTGAAAATTGTACGACTTGCCATGGAGCTCAGGGAAATGGGGAGGGGCCGATCGCCAACCAGCTCAATCCAAAGCCGGCCAATTTTTTAAATACAGAGCGAATGAGTCGTCTCTCCCCTTTCCAGATTTTCAATACGATTCGGCTGGGAGTTCCCAATACCGCTATGGCAGGATTTCAAAATTTTTCAGACCAGGAAGTTTGGGATTTGTCTTTTTATCTTCTCTCTTTGCGTTATCCATCGACTCCGAAGAATGGGCTGATCCAAAAAACTGAACTCGATTCCATTTTACAGAAAATCCCATTAAGCGAAATTTCATCTTCTTCCGACGAAGAGTTGCGAAAAAAAATTGATGGAACCGATGAAGAAAAAGATAAAATTTTAAAAACGATTCGACTGAATTCGAATCAGAATCCACCCGAAAATCCTCTATCAATCACAAAAACTCATCTTAATCTCAGTTTAAAAGCTTATCAGGAAAATCAGTTTAGTGTTGCCGAGCAGGAAGCGGTGATCGCTTATCTCAAAGGAGTTGAGCCGGTTGAGCCGATTTTAAGGGTGAAAAATTCTTCACTCGTTTCAGAACTTGAAAGCAAGATGATCTCATTAAGAAGCTTGATTGCCAAACGGGTTTCAGTCGAACAGATTCAAGACAAAATTCAGGAAATTGAAAAGGTAATTGCTCAAGCAGAATTGATTTTAAATGAGAAAAATGCCTCCGCCTGGTTTCTTTTTTTCATGGCGAGCTCCATTCTTTTGCGAGAAGGATTTGAAGCGGTTTTGATTATCATTGCAATTTTGGGGGTGGTTCGGGCGTCGAAGAATAAAGCGGGCGAGCGTTCGGTTCATGCCGGTTGGGGAGCCGCGATTTTATTGGGAGTTCTTGCCTGGTTTTTTTCAGGATGGATTATTCAGATGAGCGGTGCGGCCCGGGAGTTGATGGAGGGAATCACCTCTCTTTTTGCCGTCGTTGTTCTGATCTATGTCGGGCTTTGGTTGCATCACAAAACCGAAATCGGTCGTTGGACCGCTTTCATCGATGGAAAAGTAAAAAGCGCACTCGATTCGAAAAATTTATGGGGATTGAGTCTGATCGCCTTTATGGCGGTTTTTCGGGAAGCGTTTGAGACTGTTTTATTTTTGCGTTCTCTGGCACTTGAAGGAGGGGCAAACTCATCCACTCCTCTTCTGGCTGGGGTTTTATCCTCTTTTATTTTTGTTTTTATACTCGCTTTTGCGTTGCTGAAACTCAGTGCGCGAATTCCTCTTAAAAGAATTTTCAGTGTCTCTTCTTTGCTGATTGTTTTTTTGGCAATTATTTTAATCGGAAAAGGGATCAAATCACTTCAAGAAACCGGCTTGATTTCTATTACTGCTCTTTCCATCCCGATTCGGGTCGATTTACTTGGACTTTATCCAACCGTTGAAACCTTTGCTTCCCAAGCATTGGCATTTTTGCTGATTGCAGTTTTATGGAATTGGAGCCGAAGAGTTCCAGTAAAAACAGCCGACTTACCAACTTAACTTCTCCCTGAATTTCAGGAAGTTTTCTTTCAATTCTTCGTAGTTTTTTGCCACCGGAAATTGGGGGAATTCGCGAATGACATTCTCTGGGGGACAAAATAAAATTCCTGCCTCAGCCTGGGTCAGCATGGCGGTATCGTTATAAGAGTCTCCGGAAGCGATCACCTGAAAATTCAGTTTTTGTAATGCTTTCACCGATTCTTTTTTCTGGTCTTTCAAACGGATTTTGTAATCGGTGATTTTGTGATCTTGATCAATTTCGAGTTGATGACAAAACAGGCAGGGGTAATCCAACTGCTTCATCAATGGTTTTGCGAATTCGTAAAAAGTATCCGAAAGAATAATCACCTGAAATTCAGATTTCAACCAATCTAAAAAATCTTTTGCCCCTTCGAGTGGTTTTAATGTCGCGATGACTTCTTGAATATCTTTTAAAGTGAGTTGATGGTCGTCAAGAATCTGCAACCTTTTCTTCATCAAAACATCGTAGTCAGAAATATCGCGTGTCGTGAGCGAGAGTTCTTTAATTTTAGTTTTTTCTGAAACGTTGATCCAGATTTCTGGAATCAAAACCCCTTCGAGATCGAGACAGGCAATCATGTTTTCTCCATCGATTATTTTGAATTTGTTGACCGGAATGTGTGAAAATTTATCGACGAATATGATCGAAAAAATTTCCTAGCCTCTCTATCGCCTCGGGTAAATTGTCAATGGAAAAGACAAAACGATAATGCGCTTTCATTCCAGCCCATTGATCTGATTTGATTTTTATTCCGGCATGTTTCATCAGCAGCTCATGAAAATTGTCCGAGGTTATTTCTTCTCCATGGATAAAGGAGGTTGTATTAAATAGCCTTTCCAGATTTACAAAGAGCGCATATCCCCCTTCCGGTGGATGAACTCCGAAACCTCTTCTTGAAAAGAATTGTGTCAACGCTTTTGCTCTTGGCTTTAAATATTCTAAATGCGCCTCAACAAACATTTTCCATCGGGGAAGAAAATATTGGGCGGCCCGCATTGCAAAGGGATCTTCTTCCGTCATTAAACTTTTGCGAGTTGCCGCTAAAATCTCTGGATTGTGCGTTGCCTGAAAGCCGTATCGAACTCCACCCAAGGCGAATTCTTTCGAAAGTCCCCCATAGAAAACCGTTTTTTCGCGCAACCTTTCATCTCTTTCGATCTGGGCAGCCAAACTTTGAAAAGAATCCTTCTTTCTAAAGTTGAGGAGTCCGAAAACTTCATCGACCAGCAAATAATCGACTTCTCCTGCTAATACGATCATCTGTCGAATATCTTCGGGATATTGTCCTGCAGGATTGGTTGGAAAATTATCCATCAAAACTCTTTTTACTCCAGGTTCAGGAGAAGGGAGTGAGCGAATATCTTCCTCAGTTAATAAAAAGCGATGTTGGGATGAGGTTGGCACTCGAACGAGTCTAGCTCCTTTTACAGTTAAAACAGTCGGATAGTAACCACCATATCGGGGAGCCGGAACAAGCACCTCGATCGGTTTTTTGGAAAGGGTACTGATTCCCTGTAAGGTTGCCTGCAAAAGCGGATGAACCCCCGATCCAATGACGAGTTCGTTAAGAGCAAATTTTGCCCCTCTTGTCTGATTAAAATAGGTTGCGCTTGCCTGAAGTGCCGCCGCTCTTTCTTTTGCAGGATCTAGGTGAAAAGGGTTTATGACAAAATCCAGATTTCCGGAGGGAGGAATCCATTCCGATTCTCCAAAACTCATATCAATCACTTTGGAATCTTCTCCCCTCGGTTTGGTGATTGGACTACTTTCAAATACCGCAGGGATTCGAAAACGTTTTGCAAGATCAGAAAGCATTCTTCCATCGCTTTCGACTCTTTGAACAGATCCTTTCATCGGAGCCTCGTCCAAAGCTGGGGTTGAAAGAAGCGATTCAAAAAAGCGGGTTGCAACTTTTTGTGTAGCACTTGAAACTCTTGAGTAAGTGACATCGGCATAATGGATTAAGGCGGCATAAAGTGCTGAATCTGCAATCACTGCAAAACTGAGCGGAACCGGAAGTCCAAATTTTCTCAAATCCTGGATCAGGACAAAATTTTGAAGTAAGTCGCGATTTTTCGCTACCGTCGCAAAAAGAGTGTGGCCGGGATCATTGGCTCTCGAAGGATGATCTTCCAGCAAAATGACCAAAGTTTTTTGCGCTTCGGCCGCTTTCAAAAAAACTTCGATTTCTTCTGCATCTGCCAAAATTCTGCGGGAAGGTTTTAGAATCACCGCTTCCAAAGCTTCGGCTTGAATGGTGGCGGTCAGCTCAGCAAAATTGTCGGGAAGCTCGCGAAATTTGAATCGATTGATTTCCCCGATTTTTTCAAGGGGTGAATATTCCATTTCTCCAGCGACTCCAATCGTTCTTCCAGAAACGACCGACAGCTTTAAGACCGCTTCGAGCATTGCTTCGCTGTTGGGTCCTACCGCAATGACTTTGTCAGAAAGTTCATGGGCAAGTTGTCGGCTAAGCCAGGTTTTCGCCACATTCAACAACCGCGGATCCTCGGTTATTGGATCTTCTGTATATCCCCATCGGACTTCATCCTTTCTTTTTACTTCTTTCGCTGCTTGAGCGGCAACGGCTTGATAAGGTTCCGCCTCGATTGCGTAGAGAGTATGATAAACCTCTGTCAAAGGTAACCTGCTTGCCTCGGTGGCAGAAAGGGATAGACCTTCTCCGGTTAAATATTGAAATTGAAATTTGGCTTGCGATTCAATCTCCATCATCGCCCGAAAATCATGGGGAGGAGCTTGTGGAATGACTCTTTCCACAAGAGCATGAGGGAGCATTCCACGATCTGCAAAGAGTTTTGCGACATTTCCCATTTGGGCTCTTCCAGCCATGGTTAAAACAATATGTCCATTCGGGCTTAAACGTTTTTTTGCCTCTTCAATCGCCCGGGCATTGAGTCCCAAACCGTACAGATCTTCAAAAATTCCCTGCGCCTGTTGAAATTCTGCCTGATCGTGCAAGTTGACAGGGCCAGATTCTCGATTCGTCGGTTTTTGTGGAAGACACCACATCAGAAGATCGGCAGTGGTTTTTCCGCTTGGAAAACGATCGAGCAAGTTTCCTTCAGAGAAAGAAACGTTGGTCACCTGGTTTAATAAAGCATTGAAATGGCCCAAAATCGGGGCATGAGGATTGATGTCATAACCGATCACCCGTTCCGCTTTTCCAAGTTTTCTTAGAACAATCGAAGGGAATGCGGTTCCAATTCCGAGTTCAACCGCCAATCGAATCGGATCTGGAAAGCGTCTGAAATGTTCGATGATTCCTGCGACAAAGGTATATGACCAATTTTCCGGGAGAAAAGTGGAGGGAATATTGGCAATTAAAATCGGCTTGGCAACCCCTTCGACCGAAAATTCTCGAACGAGAAGTCCATCCCGCTCTTTCATTTCAGCGGTCAGAACTAATAGTTCACCAATGACATCTTTTAGATAAGCTAGTTTACTTCTCACTCTTCCAAGAGAGTAAAGTGCTTGAACGATCTCTAAAGAAGGTTTTCCCTCTTCCGGTTTGGGACGACTTGATTCTGCCGCTTCTTCGGTTCGACTGATATCGACAATCCTTTCTGCATATTTTTCAGCTTTTTCTCCCTTTGCAGGTAATAAAACTGGGCGTACTTTTGCAGATCCTCCGGCCATCATTACCATGGCAGAATGGAGCCCCCCTTTTTTACTCCAAGGACTTGACTCCGAATGAATTGAATCTATCGACACCGAGAGCTTTCCTCCCCCTTCCACCGCGAACTCACAAGTTTCTTGAGGAATCGCAAATAGATTGGAAAGAAAACCTCTTCGATTCGATGAATTTCTTTGATTCATCTGATATTTCAGCTCCTGTTTTGCCTCGAAAATCTTCATTTCGCTGAAACAGAAGCCGGTTAAAGCTCCACTCACCATCATCTGACAACTCATGATCTCGGCATTTGCCATTTTTTCGATAAAGCTTCCCCCTTGTCCTTCAATCAGATTCAAGCTGACGCAAACCTCATCCAGCTTCACCATTAGCGCATCCTGAGCCAAATGCTGCATCACCAGGTTGGGAGGGAGAAGAGAGCCGGTTCCTTTCATCAGGATCATCGTTAGACTGGTATGAATCCATCCTCCCCACCCTTCTTCGACTCTTCCACCCAAAATCTCCCCTTCCTTCAAAAATTTGGGGATAGAGTGGATGCCGGTCGCTTCAGCCAGACAGGCGGCTAGGGTTGACCCTCCCCTGATTAAATACGCTTTTTGGGGGTTTTGGATGAAGAGAGAGAGCGCCTGGGAACATTTGACTCTTGCGATGGAGGCGAACAGAGAGGCTCCCATCATTCCACAGAGGCTATAAATATCGGTCGCCTGGGAGCAGAAACTCTGGAACATCTGGGAAGTGGCCAATTGACTGGAGTTGAGGGAATCTTCTTCCCTGAAATTACAGGAAAGAATGGCCTCGGAGATACAAAACGATTGAGACATGAAAGCTCCTAAGAGAGTTATATTATTTGGTTTTTAAAGATAATGAGCTATCGAAAGGATCGGGAAAAAGTTGTCTCTTTTTATCGGCTTTTTTGTCTTTTCTGACAAAACGAGGTTTACATTTTCAATATACATGTTATGAGCGATGAACTTAAATTTTGGAGGAAATCTTTATGATCAGACGTGGCAATGAAATTAAGCCTGCCCAGGGCAAATTGGGAATTGCAATGGTAGGACTTGGGGCCGTTTCAACGACTTTTATTGCAGGAGTTGAGCTCATCCGCAAAAAACTCTCAAAACCGATCGGTTCTCTCACCCAAATGGGGCATATCCGACTCGGAAAAAGAACCGATAAAAAAAATCCTTTGGTGAAAGATTTTGTTCCATTGGCAAATCTCGATGATCTGGTTTTTGGTGCCTGGGATGTTTTTCCGGATAATGCAAAAGATGCCGCCAAAAAAGCTGGGGTTTTAACCCGAGATCATATTGAGCCGGTCGAAGGTTTTCTTGAAAATATTCAACCGTGGAAAGCGGTTTTTGATCAAAATTACGTGAAAAAATTGAATGGTAAAAATGTTAAAACCGAAGTGAACAAAATGGATCTTGCCGAAGCGGTGATCAAAGATCTGCAAGAGTTTAAATCTAAAAATAACCTCGATCGAATTGTCATGATTTGGTGTGGTTCAACTGAAAGTTATATTGCTCCTTCTGAAATTCATCAATCACTCAAAAGTTTCGAAAAAGCGATGAAAGAGAATGATCCGCTTATTCCCCCCAGCATGATTTATGCTTATGCCGCTCTCAAAAGTGGGGTTTCTTATGCGAATGGTGCTCCCAATTTAACCGTTGATACCCCTGCCCTTTTAGAATTGGCGATGGAAAATAATCTTCCCGTGTCCGGAAAAGATTTCAAAACCGGTCAAACGCTCATGAAGACAATTCTCGCTCCAGGTTTGAAGGCAAGATATCTCGGCCTCGATGGATGGTTTTCTACCAACATCTTAGGAAACCGGGATGGGGAAGTTTTAGATGACCCTGGTTCATTCAAAACAAAAGAAGAGAGTAAATTAGGGGTTTTAGACACGATTCTTCAACCAGAACTTTATCCTGATCTTTACGGAAATATCTGTCATAAAGTTAAAATCAACTACTATCCTCCTCGCGGTGACAATAAAGAAGGTTGGGACAATATCGATCTTTTCGGCTGGCTCGGCTATCCGATGCAATTGAAGGTTGATTTTTTATGTCGTGATTCGATTCTTGCAGCTCCGTTGGTTCTTGATCTTGTGCTATTTATGGATTTAGCGCAGCGGGCCAATATGCGAGGAATTCAAGAGTGGCTTTCATTCTATTATAAATCCCCCATGACCGCAGCAGGGCTTTATCCAGAACATCATTTATTCATTCAGGAAACAAAGTTGAAAAATACGCTTCGATATTTGATGAATGAAGAGCAGATTACCCATTTAGGGATTGAATATTACGGTTGATCTTCATTTCTTCGAACCAAAATTAAAAGCGGGAATCAATGATCTAGTTGATTCCCGCTAAAATTATTCTTGCCAGACTTCACACTTTAAACGGTCGCAAATTTGGTTTTTTTAATATTGTCATTTCTGCAGGCTTTTGGGCAGGAATCCCCTAATTCAATTATTGGGGAGGGAGATCCCCGATAAAAACACTCGGGGATGACAGCGAGTCAAAGTATTGACCAAAGATCTCGAACCTAAGAGATCTAACGGCTATAAACCACTTTTCCCATGACATAAGTTTTATCAACGACTCTTTCATCTCCCATCGTCATCATTCCGAAAGTTTTATCTTCGAGATCTTTCATATCTTTTGCTGTGCCCGTTTGATTTCTATAGGCAAGCTCTGGGATAGCCATCCAATCAAAAACGACGAAATCCGCTTCTTTACCAGGGTTAAAATTTCCCAATTTGTCATCGAGATACAGAGCATTGGCACCTCCTAAAGTCGCAAGATAAAGTCCTTTGAAAGAGGAGATTTTGGAATCTTGAAGCATCCCCACTTTATAAGCGTCATTTAAAACTCTTAACATCGAGAAATAGTTGCCGGCTCCTGTATCACTTCCCATGCAAACCCGAATCGGGGTTTGGGTCGATTTTGCCCTTTGAATTTTAAAGAGGCCACTTCCCAAAAACATATTTGAAGAGGGGCAAAAACCGATCGAGGCGTTCGCCTTCGACATCCTTTCAAACATCGAGTCGTCCAAATGAATGGAATGACCTGCCGTAAAGCGTGGACCGACAAATCCTGCCTGCTCATAAACATTGAGATAATCTTTGCTGTTTGGAAAAAGTTTTGCTACTTCGGCGATCTCTTTTTTGTTTTCAGACATATGGGTATTGACGTAAACCCCTGGGAATTCTTTGTAGAGTTTTCCGGTAAAATTCAGCTGTTCTTGAGTGCTTCCGACACCAAATCGGGGAGTCAAAGCATAGAGATTACGCCCTTTTCCATGCCATTTTTGGATCAGTTTTTTACTGTTGTCATGATAAGACTGGGCAGTGTCTCTGTAATTATCGGGAGCGGTTCCTGGTCGATCGATTCCGGTAAGACCGGCAATCATTCGGAGATTAAAGCGGCTCGACTCTTCGAAAAAGGCGTCGACGGAATCTGGAAAAGTGGTCGTATAAACCTGCGCTGTCGTTGTTCCGGCTCGAAGCAGATCCTTCAAAAAGACTTTGGCGACCTCTGTGGCGTACGCCTTGTTTTTGAATTTGATCTCTTCAGGGAAGATGTAGGTAGTTAGCCAATCGAGCAGTTGGGTTCCATATTCGGCAATGACTTTCGTTTGGGGATAATGGACATGACAGTCGACAAAGCCAGGCATAATCAGACGATTTGAATAAGTGGTAATTTTTAAAGCTGGATATTTACTTTTCAGATCGGAATAAGCGCCGAAATCCCTGATTTTTCCATCTTCCATGACAAGCAATCCATCGGGAAGATAGCGGGCGGCATCTTTGTCTTCTTGGGTGTAGAAAGGATCTTTTGTAAAATCGAGAAAAGCTCCCCGAACTCCGGAAAGCGAACCGGCAACGGGCTGGCCGGCCGTGGCCGACAAGCTGTATCCCCCACCGGCCGCACCGCCTCCGCCGCCGGAGATGGCAGCCCAGGCGATTGTCAGCGCCGGATCGGGCGCTTCGCCGTTTCCGTGCGCTGCCACAGCG
>CAZSRQ010000039.1:0-17180 GCA_964609335.1 uncultured Pseudomonadota bacterium | reverse complement strand
CTTTTTTAAAGACAAAACTTTATTTCTTGAAAAATATATCGAAAATCCGCGTCATATCGAGGTTCAAATTCTGGGAGATGAAAAAGGAAATCTGATTCATCTTTTTGAACGGGAATGCTCCGTTCAGCGCCGACATCAAAAGATGATTGAAGAATCCCCTTCCCCATCGATTGATGAGAAATTCAGGAATGAAATCTGTGAAGCAGCCCTAAAAATCGGGGAAGCGGCCAATTACTTTTCGGCAGGAACCGTCGAATTTATCGTTGATCAAGAAAACAATTTTTATTTTCTGGAAGTGAATACTCGACTACAGGTCGAACATCCGGTGACTGAGCTGGTGACTGGTGTTGATTTGGTAAAAGAGCAGATCAGAATTGCTGCAGGAGAAAAACTTTCTTTAAAACAGTCGGATCTATTACAACGCGGTCATAGCATTGAATGCCGACTTTATGCTGAAGATCCTGAAAACGATTTTTTACCGGTTGAGGGTTTTGTGGGGTTACTCGAAGAACCCGATCGCCCTGGAGTCCGCATCGACTCTGGCTTAAAACAGGGATTGCCGATTCTCCCGTTTTATGACCCGATGCTCGCGAAACTGATCGCCTATGGAAACAATCGGGAAGAAACCTTGAAAAAAATTGACGCACTTTTAAGAGACTATGTTTTATTGGGGGTGCGTCATAATTTAGATTTCTTGCGTTATTTGATTCAGTCAAAACCGTTTCAAAAAGGGAGTTATCATACGCATACCGTAGCAGAACTGCTTGATGGCTTTAAAAAATTGCGTCAAAAAATTCCGAAAGAGGTTTTGAAAATTGCCTCTTCCTTGCTGAAAAAAAGCTCAAATTCTTCTAGTAATCTTTCTCGCGATAAAAACAAGGCAAGTTTAGTAGAACAACTTCAAGGATTCAAGAATGCATAAGAATTTGAAATATTATATTGCCAAAGATTTCATCGATCTTCATCTTTCTGGGGCGAATTTCAGAGTTCAAAATCCTTCTTCGCAAAAAAGAAAAGCCGATAAAGAACATGCCGAAGGAGGATTGACCGCTCCGATGCCGGGAAAGATCGTCAAAATCTTCGTGAAAGAAAAAGATTCGATCAAAAAAGGGGATCTGCTGTTGGTACTTGAAGCAATGAAAATGGAGCATAAGATTCTCGCTCCCGCGGAAGGAAAGATAGAAAAAATATTTTTCAGCGAAGGGGATCGGGTGAGTCAGGGAGATGAACTGATTGAAGTCAAATAATAATTTCCCCTCTATAAGATTAAGAGGAGGTTGGGAGGAGTTGTGAAAAACGTGGAAAAAAACTAAAACTTAGAGTCATCAACAATCGCTTAAGATAAATTAAAATTGTTAAACAATTCTGAAGGTAAAGAGAACTATGATTCTTCCAAAACAGATAACTATCACCGAAGTCGGCCCACGCGATGGCCTCCAGAATGAAAAAGAAATTTTGCCAACTGAAACAAAAGTGAAATTTATCGATCAATTGACTGAAGCAGGATTTTCGCAGATTGAAGTCGGATCGTTCGTCAGCCCAAAATGGGTTCCACAAATGGCGGACACCGCCGAAATCTACTTGAGAATTCAAAAAAAAGCTGGAGTTCGCTATATCACGCTCGTTCCCAATCAAAAAGGAATGGAAAACGCACTCGCCTGTCAAGTGACCTCCATCGCTGTTTTTACGGCCGCCTCTGAAAGTTTTACTAAAAAAAATATCAATAAAACCATCGAAGAGTCTTTAAAAGAGATTCGAGAAATCACCAAAATAGCCAGAATAAATAAAATTTGGGTTCGTGGATATATTTCCACCTGCTTCGGCTGTCCTTACGAAGGAAAAATCGATCCGCAAAAAGTCATCGAAGTCGCAAATAAGCTTTTAGAATTGGATATCGATGAACTTTCGATCGGCGATACGATCGGAGTGGCGGTGCCAACTCAAGTTGAAAGCCTTATCTCTCTCCTCTCCAAAAAAATTCCTCTTGAAAAAATGGCGCTTCATTTTCACGATACTCGCGGGACTGCGCTTGCGAATGTTTTAGCGGGGCTTCAATCGGGGATTTTGAAATTCGACAGTTCCGCTGGTGGACTGGGAGGTTGTCCTTATGCCCCAGGCGCTGCCGGGAACCTCGCTACCGAAGATTTAGTGTATATGCTTAATGAAATGAAAATCGAAACACACATTGATCAAGAGAAATTAGTGAATGCCTCGAAAGAAATCTCCCAAAATTTGAACAGAATTCTTCCTGGCCGTTATTTACAGTCGATTTATCGTTCCAAATAAATTTTCATTTTAATTTTGTCGTTTCTGAAGAATTCATCTATGTTAGGTATTTCTTCACTTTCCAATGATTTCTATCGAAAATAAACTCCCAACTAATTCAGACAACTTCAAGCCAGTTTACAGAATCATAAATTGCTCATCTAATCGCGATTAGCTTTTACTCTTTGAATTTGTATCAATAGAAAAAATAAGTTTTTTTATTATTCGCAAACGGCAACCATACAAAATTTGATACACTTTGTAATATTTGGACTCTCCTGACAAAACATTTCACAATGCCTTCCACAATCCCAGCTTGCTTCTGCTTTCTGAATAGGGGAAATAAATTTAAACCCTCCCCCAATCACAAAAGCGACCAAAACAGCGAATAATCCAATTTTTAATTTCGATTTCATTTGGACACCTCCTTTTATTGAATTTTATATCATTACTCCAACTAATTGGAACAATTAAGATAACAGCAAATACAGTTCCATATTAATATAGCGAATGATTGATTAAAAAAATTTAAGTTTTTATTCGATTGTTATGTGGATTTTTTAAAAAAATGAGGGGTTTTGTCTTGTATTTGGAGAGATTTGTCCTCTTTAAAAAGCTTTTTTTCTGTCATCATAGAAATTTTTTTCACAACACCTCCTCTAGAGAGAGGTTCTTATTTTCTCAGTGCTGGTAACGATTTAAGAAGGTTCTATGCAGTTAAAAAAGTAAGTCATTGTCCATAGATGTTAAAAATAGTTTTGGACTTCCTGACTTCGTTGTTACAATTTTAAAAACAACGAGGGGGGGAAATGTCTTTCAAAAGAACAGTATTATCTCGTCTCTACCATTTTACTTTTTTTCTCATCTTTTTCTTATTCTTTTCAGCAAAAGCCTATGCCATCACCTGGGATGGTGGAGGAGCCGACAATAATTGGTCGACACCAGAAAACTGGGATACCGATATGATCCCAACGGCGGGAGATGATGTTATTTTTAATGGTACGAGCAGCAAAAATTCGACTATCGATACCGACTTTACTATTACCAGTCTTGCCATTGAGGTAGGGTATGCGGGAACCATCACCGGCACCAGCAATAATCTAACCATTCTCACCGGTTTCACTCTCTCCGCTGGCACCTTTACCGCCCCATCGGGAACCATGAGCATCGATTCCGACTTCATTCATAATGGGGGAACTTTCAACCATAATTCAGGCACTGTAAGCTTCGATGGCGGACCCACCACTGTTACAATCTCGGCAATGAGCGAAACCTTCAATAACCTTACCATCAATAAAAGTGGAAACCCCTTGAATCTCGGTGCCGGAAAAACGTTGATCGTCCTAGGAACCTTGAGATTGCAAGATGGTAGCTTCGATGGTGCGGGAACAATCGAAGCCCAAAATGGAATCACCGTCGATTCGACCTTCGATGGCGGATCAGGAACCGTCAGCGCGACTCAGAATGTCTCCAGAACCATCACTTTTCCGGCCGGGGCGACCCTTCCTAAGTTCAGCGTTGCCAGCAGCGCCACCGGCACAACCTTAACCACTTCGGGAAGCGGGACCGTCACCTTCAATACCTTAACCTTGAACACCGGTACCTTTAACGGAGGCTCAGTCAACCTTACTACTCAAACCACCCTTACGCTGGGAGGGGGAGATTTGAATACCGGCTCGGGAAATCTCACCGTAACAACCAATTATTCTCAATCAGGGGCGACCAGTGATTTTAATGGAGGGACAGGAACTCACAGTATTGCAGGATCTGCAACGATTTCAGATGGAACTTTCAGCCTCGCCTCAAATTCAAATACAACGACAATCACTTCATTGAGTATTTCTGAAACAACCTCTACTACTTTTACAGGAGGGACAGGAAATATTACCCTCCTTTCCAATTTTTCGCTTGCCTCCGGAACTTTCAATGCCCCTTCTGGAAATTTCACTATCCCTGGAGATTATAGCCATACTGGGGGGACATTTAATAACAATTCTGGAACGGTTATCTTTGGGAATGGAACAACCAACGTCACTTTGACCCCTGCGACTGAAACCTTCAACAATCTCACCATCAATAAAGATGGAAACGTTCTAACCCTCGGTGCTGGGAAAACATTCATCGTGTCAGGAACCTTGTTATTGCAAGATGGTCTGTTTGACGGTGCGGGGACAATTCAAGCTCTTGGAAATGTCACGGTGAGCCCGACCTTTGATGGAGGAACAGGAACCTTGTTGTTTAGCGGATCTGCCAGCCAGACCTTCGATCTGACCGGGGCCACCACTCTGTTTGATGGGCCGGTGGCCGTCGACAAAAGCGGAGGAGAAGTAAATCTCGCTTCGAGTTTTACAGTAGAGACTGGTCGGAGCCTCACCCTTACTGAAGGGACTTTCGATCTGAACGGAAACAACCTAACTACAACTGGTGCAACCTTTACGGTGGAAGATGGGGGAAACCTACAGTTGCAGGGAGGAGAAACCGTGACCGGTGACCCCACCTTAAATGCCGGTAGCACAGTAACTTACAACGGAGCGGCAGCTTCCTACACCTTAAAGAACTATTCCTATTCGAATCTAACGGTTGCCGGAGGTGCCTCTTCAGTCTTTACTCTGCCCGGAAACCTTACTGGAATCGCGACTACTACCCTCACCACCGGCATCTTGAGTCTGAATGGATCAAACATCTCTCTCACTACCTTGATCAATGACAGTACCTTCAGACTTCAAGGAGGGGAAACGGTTACGATTACCGGGGGGATGGATACTAACAGCGGTATCGTCGAATATGTGGGGACCGGTACCTACGCGTCACTTGCCGCTGGAAACAGCTACTATAATCTCACCTTTAATGGAACCGGCGGCTCCTGGACCCACACCGGAACCTTAGATGTGAACAGCAACCTCACTCTCACCCTCGGAACTTTAATCAGTGGCGGCCAGAATATCATGATCGCCGGAGACTGGAGCAACGCTGGAACCTATACCAGCGGATCGAACACCGTCACCTTCGACGGAAGTGGTGCTCAAAGCCTGACCACCGGAGGAACCGGTACAGGACAAGACTTTAACAACCTTACCATCAATAAATCAGCGGGGACTTTATCTCTTTCGACGAATGCCTTAGATGTCGATGGCACCTTAACGGTTTCAAGCGGAACGTTCTCCTCGGGGGCACTCGCCACCGTCGCAGCCACCTTAACCGTCAATGGAGGAACCTTCACTCAAGGAGCTGGAACGATCACTGTCTCAGGAACCACCACCGTTAGCTCAGGGATTCTCACTCAAGGGGGATCCATCTCCACCAACGCCTTAACCGTCTCCGGCGGAACTTTCAATGGAGGAACCAGTACCACTCTCTCCGTCACCGCAGCGACGACTTTAAGTTCCGGAACCTTCACCCAAAACACCACCGCACTCACCACTAGCGATTTAACGGTCAATGGCGGAACTCTCACCGGCGGCTCTGCAACTATTGATGTCAATGATGACTTCACTTTGAGCTCAGGAGCCCTCACCTCCAGCTCTGGAAACTTGACTATTGCAGGAGACTTCATCCACTCCGGCGGTACCTTCACCCATAACTCAGGAACGGTAACACTTGATGGAACCGCTCAAACCCTTTCAAGTTCTGCTACTACTACCTTCAATAACTTGACTAAAACCGTCTCCTCCGCAGATACTCTGACTCTCACCGCCAGCACCACCAACATCATTTCAGGAACTTTAAATCTTCAAGGAGCTTCAGGCAATCTGCTCTCTCTCCGAAGCAGTTTGAGTGGGACTCAAGCTTCTCTTAACCCTCAAGGAACTCGAACCGTTCAATATCTCGATGTCAAAGATAATAACAACATCAACTCTACCGCCATCTTATGTACCACCGGATGTACCGACTCCGGAAACAACACGAACTGGTCCTTCGTCAGCAGTGTTACCGCCAATGCGGGGCCAGACCGAACCGTCACTACCAATAGCTCCATTAATCTAAACGGCAGCGGCTCGACCGGAACCAGCTTAGTCTACAGCTGGGAGATCACCTCAACCACTGGCCCAGGAGGAATCGCCCAAGCGGGAAGCTTAACCAATCCTACTTCGGTCACCCCAACTTTTAACGCACCTTCTACCGCTCAAAGCGTTACTATCACCTTAACCGTTACCAGCTCGGCAGGATCGGTCACACCCTCCACCGATACCGTCGTCATGACTGTCTTATCCGCCAACAATGTTTCAAAACAACTCTCTTCCACCACCATCGTCGGCACTATGAATGGAATCACTACGATCCAAGAAGTTGCTCATACCTTATCCGATTGGCAACAAACCGTCGCTTTAACCTTCAACAACAACTTCAGTGCCATCCTCCCGGTTGAAAACAGCGGTTACACCTTTAGTTTAACTTCCAATAATCAGGTCGTCATCGGACTTCCTAACTATAGCAGCGGCACAGGAGAGGTCTGCCTCTCCACCTTACCGGTCACCTCCCTCTCGGGCTTTGTCGATCTCAACCAAAGCAACCCATCAAACTTTGTCTGTATTAATGGCGCGCAATCCAATGGCCTATTCGGACAATATGTGGGGGTCGGCGATCTCAATGGAGATGGCATCGATGAAATCTTGATCAGTGCTCCAGGACAAGGGGATTACGGCACAGGCTACATCTACAACTCCCCCCCCAGCGATCCCAATCCAACCGTGCAGGCGACGATTCTTGGAGAGTCAGGATACTCCGTCTCTTCCATCTTAACCGGATCCTACATCAACCTCTCCACGCAATCGATTCTGTTCGGGCCTGCAAATCCTTCGATGAATCCCAACCTTGCTTTTAACCTTTCGGTTTCAAGAACCAGTCAGGCCTTCTTCTTAGGGAGCAATAGCGGAGTCAGTGGAACTATCGCCTTATCCGGAGCTACCATCAACGGAGCCACAGGAGATCTTTCTACTCTTCCTCCTCCCGCTCCCCCTGAAGGATCCCCAGATCCAAACAACATCGGAGTCTCTTACAGCTCTATGGCCTTAGGGGATGTCAATGATGACGGAAATACTGATTTGATCTTAGTTTCCACCAATACTGTCTACATCTTCTTCGGAAGACAAACCGTCGATACAACACTCGATATCACCGATGCCGATGTCGTCATCACCGGAGGTTCTGCCGCAGACAGTTTTGGGCAGATGACTGTGACCGGAGATGTCACCGGAGATGGAGTCAATGACATTATCATCGGTGCTCCTACTTACGGAGACAACGACACCGGAGCTATCTACATCATTTTCGGATCCACCAGCTGGGAAGCCAGCATGACCTTAAGCAACGCACAAGTCATGCTCGTCACGGGAGACAATCCAGGAGATCAGATCGGCTCCGATCTTCTCATCTTTGACAGCACAGGAGATGGAATCTCTGAAATCTATACCCCGAGAGCGAATGGTTCGATTCTGGTTATCAATCTCTTTCCTTCGGCTTCAACACCCAACCCGGAAGTGACGGCGGGAGGAGGATGCTCGATGACTTCAGACTACTCATCGGATCCAACAATTTTTTATCTGCTTCTCTATCTTGTTTGCCTATTCATTGCGGCAAAATCAGCTTTCTATCGATACTCTCTCAGCCTTTGAATTCGAACCTCCAAGGAGGGATGCGTCGACATCAAAGAAAGAAATCCTCCCGGCTTGCTAGAAATTTTCAAGGCGGCAATCGAAGGATTTTTTTCGGTATTATTCAATGTCACGGTTCTCTGAAGTGCTTCGAGCGCGCTGATCATCTTTTCTCTTCCGGCAAGCTCTGCGCCTCCCCGATCCGCGCGGAACTCTCTCCAACGGGAGAAAGCGGCAACTACCATGAATCCCAGAATGCTGAGACAGATCTCCAAAACAATCGTGATTAAATAACGGACCATCGGACGGGCATTGTCTCGAACTCCCTGGCTGACAGCAAAAGCAATGACTCTGGCAAAAAACATGACGAACGCATTCACAATTCCCTGGAGAAGTGTCATGGTCACCATATCTCCATTCGCAATATGTGAAATCTCATGCCCTAAAACCCCTTCGATCTGTTCGGAGTTCATTCGTCTGAGAAGCCCGGAAGAAACCGCCACCAACGCCCTTGATTTTGTCGGACCTGTGGCAAACGCATTCACTTCATCACTTTCGTAGATTCCAACCTCAGGCATTTTCGGCAAATGCGCGCTTTGAGCCAAACGGTGAACCAGTCGAACCAACGCCGCTTCATCCCCATTCACCTGATTTGGATCGATGAGCTGAACTCCCATGAGCCATTTTGCCATGACACGGGAAAGCGCGAGCGAGATGAATGCTCCCCCCATCCCCCAGATAAAACAGAAGATTGCTAATTGTTGATAATCAAGACCGTAAGCGCGAAGATAAGGTTGGACATTGAAAATTTGAAGTAGAATTGAAATGGTAACAACAATCAGCAGATTGACAATCATGAACAAAAAAATTCGTTTAAACCAGGTCATAAGCTATTCTCCTTATTCGGTGAGATGAGAAATACTGTCCTTTGTCCATCCTACAACATTGGGATGAATATCTATCCTTAATTGAAAACGGTCAAGTGGACGATCGCATTTTTTTATAGATACGGATAAAACAAGTGTAGAGTTTTTAAAAAATGAACAGGAAAATAAAATTAGGCTTGTGTCGACGAATCGGCTCCCACAACTTGAAGATTCGGCTGCATTTGGCCTCGAACCCCTAAATAAAAGAGAGCGGCCCCTAATAAAAGACAACAACCGGTTTGGATTGTCTGAAAAATTACTTTTTCATTTCGGTGAACCATTTCAGTAAAACCACTGATCAGCGCATTCATTCGGGTGAAAACGGGATAACTCCCTGGATAGTAGATTGCTTCAGGTTGAATAAAACGTCTGGAAGCCCCTGAAGTGACATCGACTTTTACTTTTTCTCCGGAAGGTTTCGCAACCGTATCAGGAATTAAAATCGGAACACCTGTCGGACATGCTCCAGGGAATTGGGTTTTAAAAACCTCTTTTAATTTTCGAACATTTAACGGGTGATGATAATCAGTTGAGCCAGCGATGGCATTGCAAATTGCATCGCAGCGAAAATCGAACGGCTGTTCTCCTCGGGAAAATTCGGTGATAAAATATCGCTTGTTGGGTGGCTGGAAAGGAGCCAGTGGCGTCGTTCTCAGACTCATATCATCGCGACATTCCCGATTGGCAAACGCCGCGCTACAAACCGGCATACAGATCGCATAGGTCAGCTGCTGCAACCTTGAAAGCTCAGGACTCATAACATCCCCCTCGTTGGATGCTACTTCGTTATTTTTGCTTACCCGAATGCAAAGCCCCTCAAGCCTTGCATTGAAGAGTTCACAGAATACCTTCAATTGTCGTCTTTGAAAACAGATATTTGTTAGGGATGAGCTTCGCCCCAGTTTTTGCCGACTCCGATCTCGACTTTGATGGGAACTTTGAATGAAGTGACATTTTCCATTTCATGACGAACCAGTTTTTTCATCTCGTCCAATTCATTTTCATGAACTTCAAATACCAGTTCATCATGAACCTGCAAAAGCATATGGGATCGCATCGAATGGTCGGATATTTTTTTCTGGATCTGAATCATCGCCAGCTTGATCAAATCGGCAGCGGTTCCCTGAATCACTGTATTAAAGGCAACTCTTTCGGCAATCGATCGAATATTAAAGTTTGGGCTCAACAAATCCGGCACTCTTCTTCGCCTGCCATAAAGAGTATGAACCAGTTGAATTTCCCGGGCCTGTTTCAAAATCTGATCCCGGTATTTTCCGACCGAGGCATATTTTGAAAAATATCCTTCAATATATTCTTTTGCCTTTTGCGGGGTAATGCCTAATTGATTCGAAAGCCCGAAAGAGCTTTGACCGTAGATCACAGAAAAATTCACTGTTTTTCCTGCAGCTCGCATCGCCGAGGTAACCTGATCCATCGGTAAATCAAAAATCGTTGAAGCGGTGATTTTATGAATATCTTCTTCATTCTTGAATGCCTCAACCAAAACAGGATCTTCGGAGAGATGCGCCAAAATGCGAAGTTCTATCTGGGAATAGTCGGCGGAAAGCAAGGTGAATCCTGAATCGGGAATGAATGCCTGCCGGATTTTTTTTCCATCTTCGGATCGAATCGGAATATTTTGAAGATTCGGATCGGAGCTTGAAAGCCGCCCGGTTTCCGCAATCGTCTGATTAAATGAGGTATGAACCCGATCATCTTCAGGATTCGCCTGCTCCAGAAGTGAGTCAATATAAGTGGATTTCAATTTGGCGAGAGAACGATACGCCAAAATCTCTTTCGGAAGATCATGCAATTCCGCAAGCTCTGTTAAAACATCGATATTCGTTGAATAGCCGGTTTTTGTCTTTTTCTTCACCGGCAGTTTCAGTTTCTCAAATAAAATCTCAGCGAGCTGTTTGGTAGAATTGATATTAAAAGAAGATTCGGCCAAATCATAAATTTTGATTTCCGATTTTTTGATTCTCTCGTCAAATTCGTTCTGCAGATTTTGAAGAAAAGATCGATCAATCTTGATTCCGCGCAACTCCATCTCGGCAAGAACTGGAACAAGTGGCAGCTCTATTTCATTCAAAACCGTTTCCAGATTTTCTTCTTTGATTTTCGGGAGAAAAATTTCCGAAAGCTTAAACGTAACATCCGCATCTTCTCCAGAATATTCCATCGCTTTCAAAATCGAAACTTCGGCAAAAGTTTTATTTTTGTTATGCTCTGTCACCTCTTCGTAAGTAATGGTTTTATGATTCAGATACTCTAAAGAAACTTGATCAAGATTATGTCTTTTTGAAGGCTCTAGTAGATAAGCGGCGATCATTGTGTCGCAGAGAAGACCTTGAACCTCCACTCCCGCTTTTTTCAGAATTTGGTAATCGTATTTAAAATTCTGCGCAATTTTCTTTTTGGATGAATCTTCTAAAATCGGTTTTAATTTTTCTAAAACTTCTCCAAGAGAGAGTTGCGGAAGATCTTCTGTTTGATGTGCAATCGGAAGATAATACGCTTTTCCCTCTTCGTTGGTACAGAAGGATAATCCGACTAGCTTCGCCTTGTTGACATCGAGAGAGGTGGTTTCGGTGTCGAGAGAGAATTGGGTAGATTGTTCCAACTCTTGAATGAGTTTGTTCAATCCTTCCGTAGTATTGACGAGAGTATAACGGCTTCGCTCAATTTCCCCCCTCTCCCCTGGAGGGAGAGGGTTAGGATTGTTCCCCTCTCCCCTGGAGGGAGAGGGGGAAGAGTCTGCAGAAGCAAACTGTCCCAACAATCTCCCAAACTCCAACTCTTTAAAAATCTCAAAAAGTTCTTCTTTATTCGGTTCACTCAAAACAAAATCATCAAACTGATAGTCAATCGGAACTTCTGTGTGAATTGTCACAAGTCGTTTGGAAAGAAACGCCTTCTCTTTGTTCTGCTCCAGATTCTCCCGACGTTTTCCTTTTAATTCATCGAGTCGTTGATAAAGTTCTTCGATCGATCCAAACTGCTGAATCAGGGCAGAAGCAGTTTTTTCGCCTATTCCGGGAACGCCTGGAATATTATCGCTCGTATCTCCTGCCAATCCCAAGACATCGATCACTTTTTCAGGACCGACTCCAAAACGTTCGATCACTTTTTCACGATTGATCCAGCGATCTTTCATCGTATCGAGAAGTATGATTTTATCGGAAACAAGCTGCATTAAATCTTTGTCTCCAGTGACAATGACTACCTCTAAATTTTTTTCATCCATTTTTTTGGCGATTGTTCCGATGATATCATCCGCTTCAAATCCCGGTTTTTCGAGGAGAGGGATTTTCATCGCCACAACAATTTTTTTAATCCAATCGATTTGTTCGGGAAGATCAGGGGGAATTTCTTTTCGCTGTGCTTTATAGGCTTCAAATTCTTGTTTGCGAAAGGTCGGTTCGGGTCGATCAAAAATCGCCACCAAATGATCTGGTTTTTGATCTTTGATCAGCTTCAAAAGCATCTGAACAAAACCATAAGTCGCATTCGTAGGAATCCCTTTTGAATTGGAGAGATGACCAATCGCAAAGTAGGCGCGGAATAGATAGGAAGAGGCATCGAGTAGGAAAAGTTTTTGGGGAGACATGAATGGTTTCTTTCTTTACACTAAAAAAACTGAAGATCTTTAAAGTAGTTATCCTCTTATGCAAATGACTCTTTCAATATTCAGATAAATATTATGAACATCTGGAAAAACTACAAATAAAAATTTTCGACAAGATCAATAGAACAAATCCACCACTGATCCAGAGAAGATCGAAAGACTTTTGAGATGGGGAAGAAGTAATCGAACAACCTGTTCCTCCTAAAGAAAACCGATCAATTCCGACTCCTTCCAAAAAAACAATATATTGACGGTTGTTGTCTTCATCTTCGATGACCAGAGAGCCACTTCTCAAGCCAACCGCTGTAGGGGTAAAAGTTATGGAAACCGTGCATCCCACGGTACTTTCAGTCGGAAGCTCGCCACAAGTGGTCGAGGCGATTGCAAAGTCGCCGCTGACCGCCACTGTCCCGACGAGAGGGGAGCCATCCTCCAAATAGTAGATCAAGACCTGTTGTGCAGCGCTGGTCGTCACAAACTGTTGCTCTGAAAAGCTCAAGCTAGTGGGAGAAACAACCAGGGTAGAGGGAAGATCGGGACCGATAAAGTTTCCAAAGGCGAACGCGCTAGAGGTCGAGGTGGAAACCGAAATAATATCGGCACTTCCCAAAACCAATGAAGAAAGCGAAGAATCAGTGAGCTGAGAAACTGTTAAAAAGGAGAGTTGTCCTCCATCTCCCGCCAGATAATTAGCAATCGCCAACTTGTTTCCACCAGGAACCAGGGAAACGCCGTAAGGAACTTGAAGGGCGGATGAAGAGACAGTCACTACCGGATCAGCCAGATTTGAGAGATTGACGACGGAAATGGTTTTATCTCCTTCATTGCTGATATAGGCATAGCCTGTATCAACCGCGATCCCATACGGGTTTTTTCCCAATGTTATCACCTGAACATCGGCACTGGAAAGGGTCACAGAGGCTTGAGTCGTGTCAATCATCGAAGTGGGAATGATCAACAGAGTGCCATTTTCTTGTCCCTCTTTATAATTTGCAACATACAACCGGCTTCCACTTGCGTTCAAGGCAACTCCATAGGGATTCACGATCTCGATCGAATTGACTTGGGTAACGAAAATAGGGGTTTGGTGGGTGTCGAGAACAGAAAGAGTGGTTCCGGTCGAATTCCCGACGTAGACGTAACGTCCATTGGGACTTACCACTACCCCGTAGGGGCAGGTATCCACAGTAACAGTACTGAGAAGCAAAGGGGGACTCTGGGTAGCATCAAAAACAGACACGGTTCCATCACTGCAGTTCGTGACGTATACCCGGGTTCCCGATGGACTCACTGCAACTCCATTGGAGCCAAGCCCTGCATCTACCTCATATAACTCGATACGAGTCGAGGCATCGATCACCGAGAGCGTGCCTTGTCCTCCACCATAATAATTCGCCACGTAAACTTTGCTGCCATCGGGGCTTACAGATACTCCAACCGGTCCGATTCCCACCGTGATTTCAGTGATTAGCTTGTAGGAAAGCGTATTGATGATGGCGACTTTATCGTCGAGTTCACTTGTAACATAGGCAAAGGGGGCTGCTTGGAGGGGAAACGAGAAAAAAAAGAATAAAAAAAACAGAGGAAGATAACGCATGTCTAAACAACGTTCTTTTGAAATCATTTTACTCATTCGTATCTGCAGATAGACAAATAATTCATTTTCTACACAAACGCTGCTTCGGGTATTTTATAGCTTTTTGATGATAATGAAAGGCAGAACTTTTAATGAATCGAACTTCTTCCTCTTTCAATTCTCTCTTTACTCGACAAGGGGAACCGATTGCCAAACAGCGAGAGGGAATGATCGTGTTTTCGGTGACAAGCGATCCCGCTCCGATGATTGAATCTTCGCCTACTTTTACTCCATCCATGATAATCGACCCCATTCCGATTAAGACGCGGTCCGCAATTTCACATCCATGAAGAATCACCCGATGCCCTACTGTCACCTCATCCCCAATCACACAAGGAGTTCGACCGGTGCTGGTATGTAGCAAGCTCAAGTCTTGGATGTTGGTTCGTTTTCCGATTCGGATCGGATTGATATCGCCTCGCAGAACAGAATTAAACCAAATATTCGATTCTTCACCGATTCGAACATCCCCAATTAAAAAAACTCCTGGAGCAACAAAAACTGTTTCATGAATTTGTGGCGAGACGCCGTTGTAATCGATGAATTGCGACATAAAGCAAAACTCCCAGACTTGAGCCGAAAAAATCGGCCAGAACATCCCAGCCACTAGAATCACGCCCTGGAACGAAAGATTGATGAAACTCATCGGAGATTCCGTAAAGTGCACCCAGAATCGGTGCGAGAAGAATCATCCATTTAATTTTATGAGGATATTGATGAAATAATAATCGCGCAATCAAAAATCCGAGGCCGGCATATTCGATCGTGTGAGCCATTTTATCGTGGCTGACATGAATCACCGTTTTGGAAGAGAGATAAAAAATGATGGAGCAATAAATAAAAAGAGGAAAGCAGTAAAGAAAAATTGTTTTGATGGATGAGGATTTCATTTACATCTTATATTTTCCGAAATCATCCGGAGAGAGATTTTCGAGAATTTCTGCCCATTTTTGCTGTTTCGTGCTGTCTTCATCTCCTGTTTTGGAAAGATCGATTCGACGGGATTTTTCCATCACTTTTTTATCGACGTAAATCGGAGCGGTGGTTCGAAGGGCAATCGCAATCGCATCGGAAGGACGAGAATCCATCACGATCGAACGTTGATCGTGGGTCAAAATATGAATACTGGCATAAAAGGTGTTATCGGAAAGATCGGTGATTTCAATTTTATCGACCTTGGCATTCAGCTCTTTCAAAATATTTTTCATTAAAAAGTGGGTCCACGGACGCGCGAGTTGTATTTATTCAAGTTAGTTGGCGATGGAGGAATCCTCTATCAACCCGATCCAGATTTGGAGAGACGATATTTCTTCGATATCTTTCAGAATAATAATCGGCATATTGGTGAAAGGATCAATCGTCAAACCGGTCACTTTCATCTGTATAAAATTTGTTTTTTCATCCATAAAAAAATTCTTTCACGAACTGCTTTTAATTTCTACTGATTGTTCAATTTAATCTCGACGAATAGTATCTATTAAAATTAAATTGATTACAAGCAGTTGTGCCGTAACCTCTTATCAAAATCAAATGAATAGGGTGCTACTAATAATTTCTCCGGTCAGCGAATTATGGCAAGCCTTAACAATTTTAACAGGAACGATCTGTCCTACCAAAGATTCATCATTGATATTCAAATGAACAATCCGATATTGGCTCGTTCTTCCCTGAAGCGATTCTCCCCATTTCGACGATCCTTGAACCAATACCTCTGAAATTTCACCGACACATTTTTCATTTTGCCTGAGTGTAATCTCGGCCTGTTTTTCCTGTAAAGTTTTTAATCTTTTTTCTTTGATATCTTGGGGGATTTCATCCTTCAAATATCGACCGGCGGTGGTATGCGGACGACTGGAATAAAGGAAAGAATAGGAAGCATCAAACTGCACTTCATCCACCAAAGAAAGTGTCTGCTCGAAATCTTCATCCGTTTCACCCGGAAAACCGACAATGATATCGGTGGTAATCGAAACATCGGGACAAATTTTTTGAAGAGATCGGGTAATCTTCAAAAACTCTTCACGCGTATAAGTTCGATACATTTTTTCAAGAATGGAAGTTGAACCAGACTGAACCGGCAAATGAAGATGTTTAGCGAGTTGCGGAATTTCAGCATAGGCTTTAATCAAATCTTCTCCGACATCTTTGGGATGAGAAGTGATAAAACGAATTCTTTGAATCTCGGTTTCTTGGGAAATTCTTTTCAACAGATCGACAAACGAGGTTTGCGACCCTTTTTTCGTTCCGTACGAGTTGACATTTTGACCGAGCAAATTCACCTCTTTCACCCCATGCACTGTCAGTTTACGGATCTCTTTGATAATCTCATCGGGGGCTCTGGAGACTTCTCTTCCCCGAACAAATGGAACAATACAGAACGAACAAAAATTATCGCACCCTTTCATGATCGTGACATAAGCGGAAACAATCGATTCTTCAGGATCGGGTGTCAAACTGACGAAATCAAACTCATTTGGCTTGATTCTTTCGGTTTTATTGATCGAATCTGTTTTTTTCTTCTCAAGCGATTCAACCACTTCGGGAAGACTTTTGATTTGATCAGGACCCAACACAAAATTGAGATAAGAAAATCGATCTAAAAGAACTTTTCCTTCCGCCTGAGCCTGGCAACCGGTCAAACCGAGAAGAATTTCGGGTCGTGCAATTTTTAAATGATGAAAACGGCCAATCGCCGAGCGGGCTTTACGGGATGCCTTTTCCCGAATGCTACAGGTATTGATCAGAATCAGATCCGCCTCTTTCGGGGTTTCGGTGATCTGATAATTCAACGGTTTCAGAAGCTGCCCCATGCGCAGAGAATCGTCGACATTCATCTGGCAACCATGCGTTTCGATGTAGACTTTCTTGTTTTCCATTGCGATCCTGTTTATTCGAAATGCTCCCCAAAGGTCAATAGCGTTGGAAACCGACTGTATGCGATTTTTTACCAATTTTTTTCAAGTTTAAGACTGAAAGCTGGCATTTGAGTTAATTTTTAAGGGAGTTGGGAACTGCTCCAAAATTTGGCTTGAAAATGAAATCTTAAAACATATCCAAACTTTCTTTAAAAAAGTTGATCGGTTGCCATACGATCTTAAACATGAAAAAAATTGGTAAAAAATCGCATACAGTCG
>CAZSRQ010000038.1:0-17470 GCA_964609335.1 uncultured Pseudomonadota bacterium | reverse complement strand
ACTTTTTTTCAAATTTGATTCTACTAAAGAAATTTTTAAATTTGGTATCGATATTTTTAATACTAATCCTGGAAAACCTGCGCCAGAACCGACATCCAAAACATTATCATAAGACTTAATAAGAGGAGTTAACGCCAAACAATCTATAAAATTTTTTTCCAAAGATTCCAACTCATCTCGATGAGCTGTAACATTAATTTTTTGATTCCATTTAATAAGAACGATTTGGAATAAATACAATTTTTCTAATTGTAGAGGAGAGATTGTTGGAAGAGAAAGAATTTGAATCCCTTCTAAAACTTTCTGAGAAAAAGACTCTAAATTCATAAAAAAATTTAACTCGCTTCGAATTTAATTTTTTCTCTCTTATTTTTTATATGAACCATTAAAATAGAAATGGCAGCTGGAGTTACCCCTGATATTCGTGAAGCTTGTCCCAAAGAAACCGGATCCGTTTTTTCTAATTTTTCTACAACCTCTGTTGAAAGTCCTCGAATAGATTTATAATCTAAATTTTTTGGAATAAAATATTTATCTAATGAAGCAAAACGCTCTACTTGGCTTTCTTGCCTCGAAATGTATCCTTCATATTTTACTGAAATTTCAATTTGTTCTTTTATCTCTTTAGAATACAAAGCAATTTGATCTTCATATTGAGAAAATAAAAGAGCCAAATCATCAAACTTCAACTCAGGTCTTCTCAAAATCTCTTCAAGAACATGAGGTCTTTTAAGCTCAGATAATGATTTAGATCGAAGCATTAAATTAATTTCTGGAGTAGGATAAACCTTACTCTCTTTTAAAAACTTATAACCTTTCATGATTTGAGCTTTTTTTTCCAAAAATTTACTCCAATCAGAATCTGAAACTAACCCAATCTCTCTTCCCAATTCCCTCAAACGTAAATCAGCATTATCTTCACGAAGAATTAACCGATGCTCTGCGCGTGAGGTAAACATTCTATACGGCTCTTGAGTTCCTTTTGTCACCAGATCATCAATTAAAACACCAATATAACCTTGAGATCTATCTATAATAACTGGCTCTTGACCTCTCAATTTCTGAGCTGCATTGATTCCAGCCATCAAACCTTGAGCTGCCGCTTCTTCATAACCTGAAGTTCCATTAATTTGTCCGGCAAAAAATAAATTCTTAATCTTTTTAGTTTCTAAGGATGGATAAATCTGGGTCGGGGGTAAACAATCATACTCAACCGCATAACCTGGTCGAACCATTTCGGCATTTTCCAATCCTTTAATAGTTTTTAGCATTTCTAATTGAATATCGATTGGCAAACTAGTCGAAAGACCATTCACATAAATTTCAAATGTATTTAACCCTTCTGGCTCTAAAAAAAGCTGATGTCGATTTTTATCTGCAAACCTCATCACCTTATCTTCAATCGAAGGACAATATCGTGGCCCAACCCCTTTGATAACCCCTGAATACATCGGAGATCTATGAATTCCGTTCTGAATTATTTCATGAGTTTTTTCATTGGTATAGGTAATAAAACAAGAAACTTGTGATTGCTCAATAGTTGTATCTGAAAAGGAAAATTTGGATGGATTTTCATCTCCTGGCTGCTCTTCTAGGGCAGAAAAGTCGATAGTTCTAGAATCTAATCGAGGACATGTCCCAGTTTTCATTCTGATAATTTCAAAACCTAATTTTCTTAAACTATTGGAAAGACCAACAGACGGAAGATCTCCCGCTCTCCCTCCCCCTATTTGATGATCTCCATAATGCATCAAACCATTCATAAAAGTTCCAGTAGTTAAAATTACCACTTTTGCATCAAATCGAATCCCAAAATGATTAACCACCGCTTTTATTTGACCACTTTCAATAATCAGCTCTTCTACAAATCCTTGTTTAATAAACAAATTTTCAGTAGTTTCTAAAACTCTCCTCATTTATTGTTTATACAAATACTTATCCGCCTGAGCTCGACTAGCCTGCACTGCTGGACCTTTTTTTGTATTTAATTTTCTAAATTGTATTCCAGTGGCATCTGTCACTTTTCCCATCTCTCCACCTAACGCATCAATTTCCCTTACTAAATGTCCTTTTCCCAACCCACCAATCGCTGGATTGCAACTCATCTGAGCAATATTATCAACATTCGATGTAAGAAGGAGAGTTTTATAACCCAAACGGGAAGTCGCAAGAGCTGCTTCACACCCAGCATGCCCTCCACCTACCACCATCACATCATATTTTGTCTCGTTTAAAACCATTTTAAACCACCAAAAAAAGCCATTCTTTATTTTAAATTTTTTTACCCATTCAGGAGATAAAAACGCCGGATAAAACAACATGACTTGTATAGCCACCAAAACAAGCGGGAATAGACAATTTTTATAAAGCGATCATTTTATTTTGCGCTAGCTACAGCACAAATTTAAACTTAGGCCTTGCCACGAAACATAATATTAATCAAGTTTCACGTGAAACATTTAACAATTAATAATAATTAGATTTAATTATTATTAATTTATATTATTTTAATAAAAATTATAGGTTTAAAATTTTGAATCCCGCATCTTAGTTTATTTAAGAGCACCTCTAAAAACCGACCCTTCGACAAACTCAGGGTGTCCCAATTGGATTTAATGGGACATGGTGAGCCTGTCGAACCATATCAAATGGGGTTTTTAGAGGTGCTCTTAAGTCATTCACTTCGCTTCATCTCCTCGATGATCTAAAGGATCAGATTTTGCGGGTAGCGGTTGAGAGCTGTTTTGATTGTTATTCTCTTTTTCTCCGGTAAAAAAACTTTTAACGGATCGTCCAACCTTGGTAAAAAATTTACCAACCTCGGCTCCTCCCGTTTTAATTTCCTGGCCTGCTTCTTTGAATTCTCTTCCGACACTATAAACTCCCCCTTTTTGATCGGATTTTTCCTGTTGCAGCTCATTTTGGGTGGATGGTTGAGAATCGGGAATATTTTTTTCTTGAACTGAAGAGTTGCTCGCTAAGCCAAGTTGGGAAACAAATAAAACGAATTGAAAAAAAATAGTAAAAAATAATCTTTGATTCTTGGTTTGCATAAACAGACCTCCTTTTAAGTTATGTAAAGAGAGAATTCAGAATTCAGAAGATATACTTTGAACGGTTATAAATTAAATCTTTTTCTTCTTTTTCCTATATTCTGATTTCTGAATGCTGTCTTCTGAATTCTTCCTTCGGCATTTCACCCAACTCTATTAATGCTTCTTTCAAATTCCGATCATGTCGATGACTTTCCAGTTTCGAAAACAGGCTATAAGCGCATGGAACGACAAAAAGAGTAAGAAAGGTTGAAACAAAAACTCCACCAATAACAACCAGAGCCATCGGAATTCGGGTTTCAGCCCCTGGCCCAAATCCTAAAGCGGGCGGAACTGCTCCAGCAATCGTTGCAACCGAAGTCATGAGAATAGGGCGAAGACGAATCGGGCAAGCTTCTATCAGTGCTGTATTGACATCCTCCCCTTTTTTTCTTCTTTCGTTCGTAAAATCGACTAGAAGAATCGAGTTCTTTTTTACAATTCCCATCAAAAGAATAATTCCTATCATACTATAGATGTTCAAGGATTGATGACCCAGATAAAGTGCCAAAAATGCGCCGGTCACGCTAAAAGGAAGCGCTAACAAGACTGTAAAAGGATGAACAAAACTGTTAAATTGGGATCCCAAAACCATATAAGCAACAAAGATCCCAAGAACCAAAGCGATCAACAAACTCTGGAAAGATTCTTTAAAAGTTTGAGCGCTTCCAGAGAGAACCAGATGATATCCAGCCGGTAAAACCTCCTTGGATATTTTTTCGATCGATTCTAAAGCCTGAGCTTGTGATTTTCCATTGGTCACATTCGCAAAAATTCCGATCGCCCGCTCTCGATTTCGACGAGAAATAGAAAGAAGAGTCGATTTTTCATCAATTTTTACCACATCGGAAAGCCTCACCACCTCTCCATGCATGTTTCTTACCCAAATTCGGTTGATATCTTTCGTTTGATTTCGGTAAGCATCCACCAAGCGAACTCGAACATCGTATCTTTTACCATTTTTGGTATATTTTCCGGATCTCACCCCTCCAATCAGCGCATTCACTGTATCTCCAATGACCGAGATCGGCACTGCCTGAGAAGCTGCCGCTTCCCGATCCGGAACCACTTGAATCTCAGGCATTCCGAGTTGATAGTCGGTGTCGACATCTTCCATCGTTCCGCTCTCTTTCATC
Source organism: uncultured Pseudomonadota bacterium (assembly GCA_964609335.1). Classification (GTDB taxonomy): domain Bacteria; phylum UBA10199; class UBA10199; order JADFYH01; family JADFYH01; genus CAZSRQ01. The sequence goes on along the minus strand of CAZSRQ010000038.1, from coordinate 13,242 downwards.
TTTTTCATCATTGTCTCGCTGAGCTTTCCAAGTGTTTCCCAATCGGAACCTCGGATGGTGAATTCAACCGGAAAACCTCGCTGAGCTGTAAATCCAGAAAGAGAAAGATCTTGAACAATGGCACGAAATACCCCCGGAATTTTATTAAAATCATTCCGAATAATTCCCATGATCTGCTGTTGCGTCGCAGGAGATTTTTCTCCTTTTAAAGGTGGGCGTTCTTTCAACGGTTTTAATGTTAGGAACATCATACCGGTATTCACTTCTCCCCCTCCAAATCCTCCCACAGCCACATAATACTGTTCGACCTGAGGCATTTTTGCGACAATTTCTTCCGATTTTTTCATGACGGTATCGGTAAATTCAATGGAAGAACCAATGGGAGTTTGAATGCGAACCAAAAGACGACCTTGATCTTGAGAGGGGACAAACTCTTTTTTGACTGAACCGATGAGTTGGAGCGAAGCAGCAAAAAATAAAAAAGCAGCAATAATCACCAACCAGCGAAAACGAAGTGCTTTTTGCAAAATGTTTCGGTAAGAATGGGTCAAATAAATCATGAAACGATCCATTCCCCGGGCGACGAAGGAGTTGTTTCCAATCTGAAGATATTGGGAACAGCGGGCTGGAGCCAGAGTCAACGCCTCAAGCAAAGAGAGAAGCACCGCGGCGGTCATCGTAATCCCAAATTGGTAGAAAAATTTTCCGATAATTCCTTTCATGAAAACCACCGGAACAAAAATCGCCAAAATCGCTATCGAGGCTGCCAAAGCGGCAAAAGTGATTTCTCTCGCGCCGACAATCGCCGCTCGTACGCGAGATAGACCTTGCTCACGATAGCGGACAATATTTTCCAAAACCATAATGGCGTCATCGACAACGATACCGATCGCCAAGGCGAGTCCGAGCAAAGTGAAAGTGTTTAAGGTAAAACCCATGAAATAGAGGATGATAAAAGATCCGACAATCGAAGTGGGAATTGCCAAGAGGACATTGAAGGTAGAACTCCAGGAACCGAGAAAAAAATAGCAGACAAGAGACGTTAAAATCGCCGATAAAATCAAGGTGAAATTCAGTTCGTGCGTCGACTCTTCAATAAATTTGGTCGTGTCAAAAACGACCCGAATCTTCATATCATTGGGAAGTCTTTTCTGGATATCTTCCACCTGCTTTTTCACCGCTTGGGCAACTGCAACGGCGTTTGATCCACGCTGTTTTTTGATTCCGATTCCGACTGCCGGCTTGCTCATATGCCTGGAAATACGTCGGATATCATTCAAACCATCTTCGACCGTCGCAACATCTTTTATTCTCAATTTTTTCCAGATGGGAGAACCGCCCCGTTGGGGAATAACCACTCTTTCAAATTCTTTGACCGTATCTGCCTCTCCCATGACGCGAACGTTTAACTCTTGTTTCCCGGTGTCAATATAACCGGCGGGGGTTTCCTGATGTTCCAGTTGAATCGCGGAAACCACATCTTTGGCGGTCAACTCAAGCTTATCGAGTTTATCGGCATCGAGCCAGATTCTTAGATTCGGATCGACATATCCACCCAGAATAACATCTCCAACCCCGGGAACCGTCGTTAGCTGATCTTTCAGGGTGTCGCGGGTATAGGTCATCAAATCTTTGAGCGGCATTGTTTCGGAAGCCAGTGCCACCCACATAATCGGCTGATCTTCGGGGTTTGTTTTCGTCACGATCGGCGGATCGATCTCTTTTGGAAGACCTTTCTGCGCCTGTGCAATTCGGGTCTGAACCTCTTGAAGCGCCACATCAATATCGCGGCTCAAATCAAATTCAATGGTAATGGTCGCCTGTCCCTGACGGGAAACGGAGGAAACTTCACGAATTCCCTGAATCGTCATCACCGAATCTTCGATCACATCGGTTACCTGCGTTTCCATGACCTCGGGAGAAGCTCCCTCCAAGGTGATCAGCGCAGTCACTACCGGAAAATCAACGTCGGGAAGTTGACTGATCCCCATCCCCCGAAAACCGACCCAGCCAAAAACGATCAGACCGATCATCAACATCCAGGCGAATACCGGATTTTTAATGGAGATATCTGAAAGAGTCATTCTTGAACCCCCGCGGCAATTTGTAGATTGAACCAGTCGAGCCAAACCTGCACACGCGCATCTTCTGTCGCTCTCAAGGCATCAAACCAGGTTCTTTGGGTTTGCAAAACATCGAGGTTGTTGATTAAATTCAGGTTAAAATCCTGGGTCTGTTCATAATAGCTTTTTTCCGATTTGGTAGAGGCAATATTATATTTTTTAAACGTGTTGAGAGAGGCACGATAAGCATCGTAAGCTTTTTTTACATCGGTTACCGCCAATCGTTTTACTTCGTGCGCTTGCCACCAAGCCTCTCGGGTTTTCGAATTCATCTCTTTCAATTCTCCAAAGATCGCAAAATTAAAAACGGGAATATTCAATGTTACCGCTGCATCCCAATGAATATCTTTTTGAAAACCGACTCGGTAAGGATAATAATTTGCACTCAAATCCATCTGCGGCAAAAGAGCTCCTCTTGTAATCTTTGCGCTCGATTGTGCGATCTCAACTGCTTTGCGGGCAACTTCGACGTCAGGACGATGATCCACTTGAGTAATATAATAGTCGATCGGCTTCAGCTTTTCATCGAAAAGCTCTCGCATATCAATGGGAGGTTGAGGGTCAAGGCCAGTTAAAAAGGACAGCATATCATAGGCTACTTTTTCATCCCCCTTATTTCTTTCGATATTCGCCTCAAGCAAACTGGCAACCGCTTCTTGGGCACTCAATTCGCTGTTTCTGCTTTTTCCCAAATCGACTCTTTTTTTCAAATCGGCCAACTGTCGACGAACCGTTTCGAGAATTTTCTGATTGGTTCGCAAATTCATCTCGATTTGGGCAATGGTGTAATAGGAGATGGCAACATCCCGATATAATAGTCGTTCGACATTCTGCTGATTATATTTTTTTTGTGAAAAGCTGGTTCGCGCTCTTTTCAGGGCGTAAATTTCCTGCAATCCATGAAAGATCGGTTGAACCATGTTGATCGCTGTTTGCGGAGTGCTAAAGCGGGTAAAAGTGTTGGCGAAGCTGCTTCCTTGAGTGCCAGCCTGGCTCGGGTCTTGTAAAAGCTCGGAAAGCTTGATCATCACCTTGGGCAAAACCATTCCCAACGCCTGGGTAAATCGGGCTTGTGCCTGTTTGATCTCTTCGTCTGAAATCGGAATTCTCTCGCTCTGCTTCAATGCCGCTTCATAGCATTCTCGAAGATTGATCGTTTTTTTTGCGGTTTTCGCATGAGCGAGAGGAAAGAAAATAAACAGAGAGCAGAAGATCAGAGAAAGAATTTTTTTTTGCAGTTTTCGTTTCATCTTTTCCAGGTTTGCCTTTCCTAAAAGGATTGGAAATACTTGCATCAAATTTTATTTGCAATCCCTTTCTTGACAATCTGTATAAGAGCTACTTATGATACAGACAAAAGGGATTTTATTTTATGAAAAACTCGATCAAAAGAAAGAATTTTTATTTAGATGAAGCCCGAATCAAAAAAGCCCAAAAATTGCTCCATACCAAAACAGAAACCGACACAATCCACAAGGCCCTCGATCTTGTTTTGTTCGAAAAAGAGATTCTAGAATCCCTCAAAAAAGTGAAAGGCAAAGGACATATCGCCAATCCCCATTCTTGAATCGTCTCATGCCAAAAATACTCATTGATACCAATCTCTATATCGGTTTTCTGAGAAGCGGTCGGTTTGAAGATCGCCTTCGGGCTCTTTACACCTTTCGAAGGGGAGAGATCCATTTTTCTTCTGTGGTCATCGAAGAGCTTCTGCAAGGGGCCCTCGATGCAGAAGGGGAGAAAAACGTTGAAATCCTTTACAAACCTTTTGAGAAGGCAAATCGAATTTTAACTCCCATTCATCAAGATTGGGTAGAGGCGGGAAAAATTCTCTCTCAAATCCGAAGAAAAAGAAAAGAGCTTCGTTCGAAAACGGCATCTCTTTTAAACGACACTCTCATCGCCATGAGCGCACGAAGAGCGGGAGCTGTTGTCTACACCAATAACCAAAAAGATTTTGAAATGATTGCTCAGAGGAGATCATTTTTATTTGAGGTGGTTTAATTTTAGGATGAAAAATTTCTACTTCCCAATGCAAAACCGCCCAAAAATCTCCTCCAAAATATCTTCTGTACTGATTTCCCCAATAATTTCTCCCAAATACCGAATGGCGGATTGGATATCGGCGGCCACAAACTCCGGGGAATAGCGACTTTCCAGGGCTTGAAGGGCGGAGGAGACGGAAGAAAGCGATTTTTCGAGCGCCTGTTTATGGCGAAGCTGATTGAGTAAAAGATGATCTTCTTTTTCAAGATCTTGAATTCCGAATTGGGAAAAGATGGCCAACTCCAGATCTTTCAAACCTGTAGCGGTCTTGGTTGAGAGGGGGATTCCTGCCTCCGCAGGAATGACACTCCTCTCTGGAACGAGATCGGCTGGACTCCATGCCGCTGGCAAATCGATTTTATTTAAAATCAAAATCGACTTCTTACTTTTTGCCAGTTCTAAAACCTCAAAATCCTCTTTCTCTAAGGGAGAAGAAACATCGAGTAAAACCAGCGCCAAATCCGCTTTCTCAAACCATTGGCGGGATCGCTCAATCCCTTTCTGCTCGACAAACCCTTCTGTTTCGCGCATTCCGGCGGTATCGACAAATCGGACGGAGAGACCACTCAGGCTGACCTGGCGCTCAATCGCATCGCGGGTCGTTCCCGGTTCGTCATGCACAATTGCCGCATCTTCCTTCACCAAAAGATTGAGCAGACTGCTTTTGCCGACGTTCGGTTTTCCGATGAGCGCAATCGTCAATCCTTCTCGTAAAATTTTTCCCAATTCATAATCGGCCAGCCATTGTCGGATTTGAAAAATCGATTTCTCAATCAGCTCTTTGGTTGCCTCGAAATGAATGATTTCAACCTCTTCCTCCGGAAAATCAACCGCCGCTTCCAGATTGACCAACAGCTCGATCAGCGTTTTTCGAAGTTCTTGGACCGGGCCCGAGAGTGCCCCCTGCCATTGCACTTGTGCGAGCGACAAGGAACGCTCCGATTTTGCGGCAATCATATCGGCAATCGCCTCTGCCTGAGTCAGATCAATTTTTCCGTTGAGAAAAGCGCGTTGTGAGAATTCACCCGGGTTTGCGGGACGAGCTCCCAGCTGATAAACAGTTTGGAGAACTTTGAGAGAGATCAATTTTCCGCCATGGAGATGAAACTCTACCACCTCTTCACCGGTGAAGGAGTTCGGCGCTTTCATCCAGACGGCGAGACATTCATCGAGAAGTTCGTTTCGGAGACCCATAAGACGGCCGTAATAAAGATGGTGGGATTTCCACTGTAGGGGCGAAGCATTTCCCTTTGTGAAATCACTTTCGTTTGAATTCGAGGGGAAATGCTTCGCCCCTCTGAAAATTTTTTTTAAAATCTCCGGCGCCAACGTTCCACTGATTCGGACAATCGCCACCCCCCCTTCGCCTGACGCGGTCGCGAGAGCGGCAATCGTCTCTTGTTCGGAAAAATCTTCCACAGAAAGGGTATAGGGAAGAAAAGAGGAATCTGCAAGGGTTCTAGAGTTTTTTGTTTATTTTTATTCTATAGTCTCGAACCATCCCTAAAGCCCTTTACCTATTGATCCAACCAAACTCTTTTACATAGACGCTTGCACTCTTAAGCCCTCAGATATTTAAAAAGCATAACCACCAGCCACACGAACGAGCTTATGAGATGCAAGCCATCGACCGATCGATCCATTACTGACATAAACATGGAGACCATTAAAATCAACTGCTGTAATAGGATACTCAGCATAAGGGCCTACGGTGGTGGTGATTACCGTCCTGCCAAAATAATCTGTCGGATAAAACTGTGCTAGTTCTTTTAATTCTACTATCCTACCTGCGTCTCCTATTAATCGAATTCCCTTTCTACCTTCTATTTCTATTATTTCGAACATTCGTCCAGTACGCATATCTGTGAATTTTTCATTCAAAAATTGCCGAGGATTTTCCGCAAGAAATTGAAGTCGACCATTTATTGAAACTGCTGCCGTTGGAGGATGTTCTGTAACGTAAAATTTGTCTGCTACCGCCCCTGCTGCTGGTTCAAGCCGAGGCTTGAAGAAAATTTGAGGATCTTCACCCAAGAAACTATAAGTCAGATAGTCAGGCGGCCACGCACCTCTTGGGATATCAGCAGCATAAGTCGCTACTAAAACAGGGTGATCTGCTCCTAATGAAATAAGATACCGTGAACTACCAATATCAAAGTTAATTATTCGATCTCTTAATGGATACAATTGTCCATCAATCACAATACCATCCGTATATTTAATTCGAGCGGGATGTGTTGGAATTCTGTCCAACTGGGTTACGACACCCTCTTTATTTCGAGAGATATATTTCGCATTCCCATTTAATGTGTAATATTTCTGATCATCAAAAGTAAATATTCTTCTAATATCTTGCCCAGGAACAGCCCCTTCAACGAAAACAATTTTTTGCCCTTTTCTATCATAAAAATACGCATCTCCTACCTCCACAAATTGTATATAACGATCTGAAGGCATACGAATAATGTGGTTATCATTCAGAATAATGGAACTCCCAACCCTTTTAACAGAGGGAAAAGTGGTCTGTGTGCTACCGCGTGATTCAAATGGTACCTCTTCTGCCCTCGCACGCAGATACTCCACGCCATCATAATAATATCCAAAACCCTGATTACCTGTAGGGATCCATTTTAAAGGGTTTCTATCAGCAGGATGTAGTGTTTGATTTTGCGAATCAAAAAAATACTCTAAGCTTCCCACTTTAACCATTTCTCCCCCGCACCGCAAAATCAACTTGTAAGTTTTATCACCTAATCTCACTTCATGAGTGTGGGATGAGAGAAGTTTCCACGAAGGTTTTGGCTTCAGAACTAGCGTAGTACCTCCTACTTTTGAATTAGTATTAATAGGAGAAGCTCTGTAAGGGCCTTCTGCTGACGGGGCTGTTTCAAACGCAGGCATTTGAGACGAACCCGGACCGCTCGGAGCTGCTCGATCTGTGGATGCAGCCGACGCCGCCGGAGAAGAACCTTTTGAATGATCAACCGGGGGAGTTCCTGAGGCACTCACACCTGGCTTGGGAGAAGGCATTGCTCGAACGGATGCTTTTATCCCTTTTAAACCAATAACCCCTCCCACTAACGCAGCAACTCCCAAACTTACTTGAACGGCGTTCTTTCCCACATTTTCCGGAGACTGATCTTTACGCAGCGAAGAGGTGGAATGGTAGATCTGAACACCCCCCTCAATAGCAGACTTCACGATCAGAAAGGCTGGAATCGCCTCGAGATTTCTCCAGTTGAAGAACTTCAGGTTTGGAGCCTCTTTCCCTTGGGCCAGATTCCTTAAATTCATGCCGAGCATGGCGACTGGCGACGTCTCGAAGAAACCAAGCACCATCCCCCCAAGAGCGAGAGCCCCTTCCGAAACAGCCGCTTTCTCCCCCTTGTACCAATAAGAATCCGAGCCAAAGGAATGTTCTATAGTGTGGGCCAGTTTGACAAAAGATCCTTTTGTCAGGTGAGCTGATTTTACAAAGACATCCACCGTTTTGCGTATCACCGATTCAGTCTTGAGCTGAACCCTCTGCGTAAGCTAACCGGTTGCCTGGGCGATCCGTTGAACTAGGTTTAAATCGGCGCCGGTGCTGTTTCTTGCTGTTTTTTCCATATTTTTTTCCTCCAAAAGCAATTATGGAGCCTAAATCCTGCCTTTGCATTCCTCGGCACTCATGGGTCAAAAGTTGCGGAAAAAATAGACCGTAAAAAAACCAAATTAAGGGCACCTCTAAAAACTCAAATGTATGGTTCGACTACGCTCACCATGTCCCTATAGCTTATTGATTTCCTGGGTGGGACATCCTGAGCCTGTCGAAGGATCATTGAGAATCATGAGTTTTTAGAGGTGCCCTTAACTCATCAATTTCATTTATATTTTATCACTATAAGTTAATAATCTTGAAATTTAATGTTATCATTGTTAAATTTCAAGGTATGAACTCAAATGCCCAATATTACTATCGTTTTTTATCTGAAAAAATTAAAAAGCTTTTCGATCATTTCTCCGTGGTGATTGTCAGTGGAGCGAGACAGGTTGGAAAATCAACCTTATTAGAGCATTGCTTTCCTCAGCTAAAACGAATTGTTTTTGATCCTGTCATCGATGTTGAAAATGCAAGAAAAGATCCGGATCTATTCTTATCCCTTTCTCCCCCTCCTGTTATCTTAGACGAAATTCAGTATGCTCCTGAATTAGTTTCAGCGATTAAACGCTATCTGGAGAAAGAAAAGCACCCAGGGCTTTTTTTGATTACCGGTTCTCAACAATGGGGAGTGATGAAGCTTCTTTCAGAAAGCTTGGCGGGAAGAGCGGTGTTCGTCGATCTTGAAGGTTTTAGTTTGGGGGAAACCAATCAGATTGAAACTTATCCCCTCTGGCTTGAAGAATGGTTGAAAGATCCTCATCGATTTGCGAAATCAGCCCACTCCAGATTAAACTTGAAATTTCCTCTTCTAGAACAAATTTGGCGTGGTTCTTTACCAGAGGCGCAATTTCTTCCTCAAGATTTGCTTCCAACTTTTTTCGCTTCGTATCATCGCACTTACATCGAAAGGGATTTGCGGTTGCTCGCAAATATTTCAGACCTCCAACTCTTTGGAAGATTCTATAAGCTTTGCGCTGCCTTGACCGCTCAAGAAACCAACTTTAATCAAATCGGAAGAGAGCTCGGGGTGAATTCTCAAACCGCTTCCAGTTGGTTGGACCTGCTGAAATATTCTTTTCAATGGTTTGAAATTCCCCCTTACCATGGAAACACCGTGAAGCGAATCAGCAAGAAACCAAAAGGGTACTTGAGCGATACGGGGCTTATTTGTTGGAGTCAGGCGATTTCAAATCCCGAAGTGATTCATAGTCATCCTCTTTGGGGATCTTTGTTTGAAACCTTAGTCGTCACCGAAATTAGAAAACAGGCTCAAGTTTTATCTGCGCCTCCTCAAAGCTATCATTGGAGATCCCATGGCGGTGCAGAAGTCGATTTAATTCTTGAATGGAATGGAAAGTTTTATCCGATCGAGATTAAAGCAAAGTCTTTAGCCTCGCGATTTGACACCTCGGGAATTTTAGCTTTTCGAAAAGAGTATCCAAAACTCTCCATCCAGCCGGGGCTTGTCATCTGCCCGACTGAAGGCTTTCAACAAATTTCTCATCACGATTATGCCCTTCCTTGGGATATTGAAAAGTAGTGACTTTGCATGGAATCGGATGTCACCTGACTCTTTTTCGCCGAATCAGATCGGTGAATCCAAGATCATGCTGATGAAGATATTGCTGAATGACCGTCGTAGAGGTGTTTACAAAAATATAAATCACCAGTCCGACCGGCAAAAAGAGCATGAAGACGGAAAAGACAATCGGCATCATCAGCATCGCCTTCGCCTGAGCCGGATCTTGGGCGGCAGAAGGGGTCATTTTCTGCTGAATCACCATAAAAATCCCCAAAAGAATCGGAAGAATGAAATACGGATCTGGAGCCGACAAATCTTTGTAAAACGCAAAGAACGGTGCGTGATAAAGTTCAATTGCATTATAGAGAACCTTATAAAGTGCAATGTAGACCGGCATCTGCAGAATCATTGGCAGACATCCCCCCATCGGATTGTCTTTGTGGGTTTTGAAAAGCCCCATCATCTCGACGTTGAGTCGTTCCCGATCATTTTTGAATTTTTCTCGGAGTTCTGCCAGACGAGGTTGAAGTTTCTGCATCGACTTCATCGAATCCATCGTTTTTTTGTTGATCGGATGAAGAATCAGCTTGATAAAAACGGTGAGAAGAATAATCGCCACTCCCCAATTCCCGACCCATCGGTGAAAAAACTTCAACAAGAAGAGAATCGGATGAGCCACCAGACTAAACCAGCCATAATCGACCGCCTCTTCAAGATGGGCATTGGCCGCTTTCAATTGCTCAATTTTTTTCGGTCCGACATAAACTGTAAATTCTTTTTCAATTTTTCCGTTTGGAGCAATGATTTCTTTGGGATAAATCAATTCAAGAAAGAGAATATTTCCATCTTTGAATCCGTATTGGACTGTCTGTTCTGCCGAAAGAGCTCGTGAAATAATCGACCATAAAAAATAGCGGTCTTCGAGACCGATCCATTGGACTCCCCCTTTTTGTTCGTTATTTGGAAGAAGCTTTGCAACGTCTTGGTGGCGGGTGATCTTGTTATCCTGATATAAAACCGGATATTTGAGATCTTCTGGCCCCTGGATAAAACTCCACCAGTTCTGTTCTTTTTTGGGATGTTGCGCAGTTTCAAGTCTCATACCAGGAGAGGTTTCAAGAGAAGAAGCCGAACGATTTTCAAGAATCACTTTTATATTTGCCAGATAATCATTGGGATTCCATTCGATCTGCTCGGTAATCGTTAGCTGGTCATTTTGCCATTGATATTCAACCCGATTTGAATTTTCCTGAATCACACGATACGAAAGAATTTCGGGAAGAGTAAAATTGGAATGATGAAAAGTAATCAAAAAGTTTTGCGGAGTAATTTCTTTAAACAGATTCACTAAAGGGGAATTTTGCTCTACTTTTTCTTGATATCCTTTCACTAAAAATTTCTGGATCGCTCCCCCCTGATTTGAATGTTCGACTTGATAAAGAGAATTATCGATCAAAGTCTTTTTTAAAGGAATTATCGTTTCTGTGGGCAATGCTTCCGCTTTTTTGGTCTGCTCAGTAACCGCCGTCTGCTTGGATTCATTGACAAGCTTTTTTTCTACCTGAGGAGCAGCTGTAGAAGGAGGATTAATCGATGGCTTAAAGAAAAAAGCATAATAAACCACAAAAATCAAAGCGGATAAACTAATGGCTAATAGAGAACGTTTTTCATTATTCATAAATTTTCATTTCTACTCATCGCTTGTTATATATCTAAACTGGATCATATCCACCCGAGTGAAGCGGATGACATCGCAAAACCCTTGAAGATCCTTTGAGAATTCCTTTCAACAGCCCATTTTTTTTAATCGACTGAATCATATACTCGGAACAGCTAGGATAAAATCGGCAACAAGCCGGTTTCAAAGGGGAAATCAGCTTTTGATAAAGGATAAAAAGTTTTGTGATCAACCCTGTGAACAAGTTTTGGATTCCTTGTGAATGTAACCATTAAAAATTTTCTCAAGTTCTTGAAATATTTGATGATTTTTTTTATTGATCATGGATGACTTGATCAAAAAAACCGAATCGAACCCAGTTTGGAAATTCTGTTTTCGAAACGCTTCACGAATGACTCTTCGAAACCGATTTCTTTCGTGGGCCTTGGCAATTTTTTTTGAAATTGAAATGCCCAAGCGATTGATATTCGAAAGAGTTGGAAAAGTAAAAATGATAAAAGAGGAGGTATGCTTTTTTTCTCCGAAATCTAAAATTTTTTTAAATTCTCCCCCCTGTTGAATTCTGTTTTTTTTGGAAAAAATATTTTTTTTCATTCAATCTTTTTGAATTTTACAAACAAATTTCCATTTGAAAAAATAAAATATTATTTTTTGGAAACTTTTACCGTCAAACGTTTGCGTCCTTTCGCTCTCCGCCTTTTCAGGACATTTTGCCCTGCCGTTGTCTCCATGCGTTTCTTGAATCCATGCTTGCGCTTAGCCTTGATTTTACTGGGCTGGAAGGTTCCCTTCATTTTTAAATCTCCCTGATTTGTCTTTCACTTCAATTGATTTTTGTTTCGCGAATCCGGAAAAATCATCTTTGGGCCACTTTGTCAACGCGAAAAGACTCATGTTTTTTCGGATGATTTTTTTTTAAAGAAAATTGGCTTGCAATTTTTTTTTCTCCTGCTACAAATCCAAAGTTGTTTTTTGAAAATTTTCCCAAAAAACTTTAATTAAAAAGTTAAATCTGTTTTTTAATACAAAATTAAAATTCGTTTTCAGATTTTTTTATTTGATTGTGTAATATCCCAAAAAACGAAACTTGGTTTTCAAATCCATATTTATAAAAGTTCATTTCAACGCAACTTGCATTCGAGGGAATGCTAGGGTTTAGTTTAAATAGTTTAAAAATCAAGTTGTTTTTAAGCCATTTGAGCGAAACCCACCTGTAGTGGAAGTTACTGACTGTCTTTCAAGCCAAGTAACCTATTGTTATTGTTAATTATTTCTTATTATTCACAGATGTGGATAATTTGTGGCTTTCTTTTGCCTAAAGTCGTGAATTTTCATCAGTTTTTCATCTTCGTTGTGGGGTGCGGGTGTGAGCGATGTCGTTCTACAATTAGTTGATTCTTTAAAGACCAAAGTAAGCGAATTGAATTTTAACAACTGGATCAAGCCGGCAACTTTCTCCATGGGAAGTTCCGGTCATCTCAAAATCGAGGTTCCAAATAAATTTATTCGCGACTGGATCACAGAAAACTATCTTCATCTCATCAAATTCGAACTTTTTAAAATTACCTCGGCTGAACATGAGTTGATGTTTGAGATTACTCCAGAAGAATCCCAAAACTTGCCCAAAAAAGTCGAACCGAAAATTCATTCTGAAAACCAGAAACTTTCGGAACAGTTCAGTCCCAAATATACATTTGAAACTTTTGTGGTCGGCTCTTCGAACCAATTTGCCCATGCAGCTGCCATGGCAGTAGGGAATGCTCCAGCCAAAACCTACAATCCGCTTTTTATTTATGGAGGGGTCGGTCTTGGAAAAACGCATTTATTGAGCGCCATTGGGCACGAAATTCTCAAAAAGAATAAAAATGCCCGAATTATCTATATTTCGGGCGAAAGTTTTACCAATGAATTAATCAACTCGATTCGCTACGAAAAAATGTTCGAGTTCAGGAAAAAGTTCCGGGATTCTTGTGATGTTTTTTTGGTCGATGACGTCCAATTCATCGCCGGAAAAGAGAGAACCCAGGAAGAATTTTTTCACACGTTCAATTATTTATATGAATCGCGAAAGCAGGTGGTTTTAACCAGCGATCGGGTTCCGAGAGATATTACCCAATTGGAAGAACGCTTAAGATCAAGATTTGAATGGGGTTTGATTGCCGACATTCAACCACCCGATGTTGAAACCCGTGTGGCGATTCTCAAAAAGAAAGCAGAGCATGATCAGATC
>CAZSRQ010000037.1:0-17648 GCA_964609335.1 uncultured Pseudomonadota bacterium | reverse complement strand
GTTTTCAGGCTTATATGGGGAGAGAACTGGCGTTTGGCCTGAAATTATAGCCGGAACTCGTTTCCCAATTCGTAAAATTTGTCGGTGCGCTCTACAACGATTATGTTTCCTATGATTGCTCACTCGCTGAAATCAATCCTTTGGTGATTACGGCCGACAACCAGATTATTGCACTCGATGCGAAAATGACTTTTGATGACAACGCGCTTTTCCGCCACAAAGATCTCGAAGAGATGCGCGATCCGAATGAAGAAGATCCGAATGAAATTCTCGCCAAAAAATATGATCTTTCCTATATCGCACTCGATGGCAATATCGGCTGTATGGTGAATGGTGCTGGGCTCGCGATGGCGACGATGGATATCATTAAACTTTATGGTGGCGAACCTGCGAATTTCCTCGATGTGGGCGGTGGAGCAACCACTGAAAAAGTCACCGCGGCCTTTAAAATTATTCTCTCCGACCCCAAGGTCAAAGCGATTCTCGTCAATATTTTTGGCGGAATTATGAAATGTGATGTGATCGCGACTGGAGTAGTGGCAGCAGCGAAAGAGCTGGGTTTGAAAGTTCCACTCGTTGTTCGTCTGCTCGGAACCAATGTCGATCTCGGAAAAAAGATTCTCGCTGATTCAGGATTACCGATTATTTCCGCCGATCGAATGGATGAGGCGGCCGAGAAAATCGTTGCGACGCTGAAAAGGTAAAAAGAAGAGAAATCGTTGAAGAAAACTATCAACGTCCTTTATATTCTTCTAAATATTGGAGGCGAAAGAAAAGCTTGGTCTTATCATGAGCTAAAATCTTTGCTGCATTGAATATGTCGATACTCGTCAATAAAAACACCAAAGTGATCACTCAAGGAATTACCGGAAATACCGGCCAGTTTCATACTCGTGCTTGCAAAGAATATGGAACTCAAATGGTTGCCGGAGTGACTCCTGGCAAGGGTGGACAAGAATTTGAAGGAATTCCAATTTTTGATACCGTTCTCGAAGCCAAAAAAGGGACCGGAGCGAATACCTCGGTGATCTATGTTCCACCCCCTTTTGCGGCCGATGCTATTTTGGAGGCGGTGGATGCCGATCTTGATTTGGTGATTTGTATCACGGAAGGAATTCCAATTGTCGATATGATCCGCGTGAAACGGGCGATGCAAGGTTCACGAACGCGCCTTATCGGTCCCAACTGTCCCGGGGTTATTACTCCCGGCGAATGTAAAATCGGGATCATGCCTGGTCAGATTCATAAACCAGGAAAAGTGGGAGTCGTCTCAAGAAGCGGAACCTTGACTTACGAAGCGGTTTATCAGCTGACCCAATTGGGGATTGGCCAATCGACCTGTGTCGGCATTGGCGGTGATCCGGTCAACGGAACGAATTTTATCGATTGCCTGAAATTATTTAATGAAGATCCTCAAACTGAAGCTATTGTGATGATCGGCGAAATTGGTGGAACCGCCGAAGAAGAAGCGGCCGAATATGTCGGTAAACAGGTCAAAAAACCGGTGGTCGGTTTTATCGGTGGAATGACCGCCCCTCCGGGTAAACGGATGGGGCATGCCGGTGCGATCATCGCGGGAGGAAAAGGAACCGCGACTGAAAAGATCAAAGCACTTGAAGCAGCAGGAATCAAGGTTTCCAGATCCCCTGCTGAAATTGGAAAAACCTTAAAAACAGTTATGGGTTAGGGGTCGGGGGTCGGGGGTCGGGAGTTGAGGGTATGGAAGAAAAATTTAATTTTGAGAAGCTTCACATTTATCATGAAGCGGTTCAGTTGGTTGTAAAAATTTATGAAATAACTAAAGGCTTTCCTAAAGATGAAGTTTATGGATTAACGAGTCAAATAAGACGAGCGGCAGTTTCAATTGTTTCAAATATTTGTGAAGGAAGTAATAGAAGTTCAAATGAATTCAAGAGATATATAGATATTTCGCGAGGTTCATTATTAGAATGTGTCGGACAGTTGCAGATTTCTTTGGAGTTAAAATATTTAATTCAGAAGTCTCATCAACTTCTGTATCAAGAATGCATCAAGCTTTCAAAAATGCTCATGGCTTTAAAAAAGGCATTATAATATTTAACTCCTAACTCCCGACCCCTAACCCCTAACCATTGGAGATTTTATGGCTCTCGAACAAACCTTATCCATCATCAAACCGGATGGTGTTCGCAAAAACCTGATTGGTGAATGCTTGAATCGTTTTGAAAAAGCCGGCTTGAAAATTATTGCTGTGAAAATGATTCATATGGACCGCCGAATTGCCGGTGGTTTTTATGCCGTTCACAAGGAACGTCCTTTCTTCAATAGTCTTCTTGATTTTATGACTTCAGGCCCATGTCTCGTTTCTGTTCTTCAAGGGGAAAATGCGATCGCCAAAAACCGTGAAATCATGGGGGCAACCGATCCAGCCAAGGCAGATGCTGGAACGATCCGACGGGATTTTGCTGATAACATTGAGCAGAATATTGTTCATGGTTCGGATGCGGCGGAGACGGCGAAGGTTGAGGTCGCTTATTTCTTTCCTGGGTTAGATGTTTTTGCCTGATCCCGACGCCATTTGATTTTTTACAATCTGCTCAGGTGATCCTCTCTCCAAAATACTTTGGTTTAAACCTGGTTTTGAGTTCATGGTTGGGTTTGCAGTCTGAGGGATACTGATTGTCTAGTTGACAACCCCCTCCAGTTTCAGGCAAGCCTTTGATATGGCTCCGCCAAATAAACAAGACCTGTTTTTGGAAGAAGTTTTCTCATCTCAAGAAAAACATTTTCTCTGGCTCAAATCCCTCAGCTATTTGGAGTATATCGGTTACCGAAAAATGGTGAAGTCGCTTTCCTATGATGAAATGGGGAAAGATACTTTTCAGCATTTAAGCGATGAGATTCAGCATAGTTTTATGTTGAGACGGTTGGCGGATTCTATTCTTGATCCTGAGGCTTGTTATTCTTCTGAAGGTGGAAAATCAGAGGTGATCAGGGGGATTCCTGCCCGCCTGCCGCAAGGCATGGCCTCTGCAGGAATGACAGGTATTGTTTTAAATCGTATTTCTCAAATCTCTGAAAATTATTTCCAAACTCTCGATTCCAAGATCGGTGAGTGGATTACTGATCTTTCCGGTGCTGAAAACCATCATCTAAGCTATTTGTGGGTGAGCTATATCATCGAAAAGCGGGCAATGAAGGTTTATCCGCACTATTTTTCAAAGCTCGATTCTTCACCCCTCAAAACCACTATTCAAAAAATCATCAAAGATGAAAGTGAACATTTGTCTTATCTCGAAAATTATATTCAAAAAATTTCAAAAAAATATTTGAATCATTCCTCCGATCTTTTTGTTTTGGAAGACCGGTTTTTCTCGCATTATCTTGAAGAAATGCAGAGTTGTTTTTGAAGATGGTTAGGGGTCGGGAGTTGGGGGTTAGGAGCAATACAAAGTTCCCCCTAACTCCCGACCCCTAACCCCCAACTTTTTTAAATGACCCCTAAATCTGAGCCGATCAAAACCCTTTCAAATATTGCCAGGATTCTTCAAAAATCCGCTCCTGCTGAAAATCCGCTCGCCCACATTGTAGCGCTGGTTCGTGAGCAGATGAATGTCGATATCTGTTCGCTTTATCTGTTGCAGGATAAAACCCTGATTCTGGTCGCTACCAACGGATTAGATCCTGCCTCGATCGGCAAAGTTCGCATGAAAGTGCAAGAAGGTTTGACCGGACTTGCAGTTGAACAGCTTCAGCCGGTGATTGTGAACGAGGCGAGCTTACACCCACGGTTCAAGTTTTTTCCGGAAACTGGCGAAGAAAAGTTTCATTCGTTTGCGGCGATTCCGCTTTTTGAACGGGATAAAGTGGTTGGTGTTTTGACAGTCCAGACCAAACTTCCCCGGGATTTTGCCACCAGTGAAATTGAGCTTTTGAAATTGATTGCGTTTCAGCTTTCTCCGGTCATCCATAATCTGGTCACGCTGGAAGTTTTGCAAATCGAGGAGAGAGAGGCAAAAAAATCATTTCAGTTCAAGGGAATCGGGGTTGCCCCAGGTTTTGGAATCGGTCCCGCCTTTTTTCTTCGGACGAAATCGTCTGATCTGCTTTTGTCACGTGAAAAGAGAGGCCAGCTCCATCCAAAAGAAGAGTGGAAAAAACTGGCGATCGCCATTCAAAAAGCATCTTTTGATCTTCTGACTCTTGAAAAGAAACTAAGAAAAAAATTCTCGAAAAAAGAATCGGATATTTTTTACAGCCATCGAATGATTCTCTCCGATCCGAGTTTTTTGAAGAAGTTGAAATCGGAAACCCAGAAAGGGAAAAGTGCTCTTGAAGCGATTGTTTCCCTGATCGACGAGTACATTCTCCAATTTCAGAAGATTGAAGATCCACACTTTCGGGAAAGATCGGCCGATTTGGAAGATTTGAAAGAAAGAGTTCTTGAACATCTCATTGAAGAAAAGCCGAAGAAAAAATCGGAAAACTGGAATGGAATCCTGATTGCTGAAACGCTCGTCCCCTCCGATGCAGCGAAGCTGGATGCAAAAAAAATCTCTGGAATTGTCACCCTCCGAGGGGGGGCAACTTCCCACGCGGCAATCCTCGCGAGATCTCTCGGTATTCCAGCGGTGATGGGAGTTTCCGGTCTTTTTTCAAAAGTTCAGCCGGGAGATTTGGTGATGATTGATGGAAACAAGGGGGAAGTTTACGTCAACCCTGAACGGTCTGTTCTTCGCGACTATGAAAAAACCCAGGAAGCGTATGCCGATCAGATCGTCCATCTCCAAAGACTGGCAATCGAACCGGCAAAAACAGTCGACGAAAGAAGAATTCATCTCGATGCAAATGTCGGTTTTTTAACGGATCTGAAAAAACTCCGTTATTTTGGGGCGGAAGGGGTCGGATTGTATCGTACCGAATTTCCTTTCATGATGAGAAAAAGTATTCCTTCAGAGCAGGAACAGTTCGAGCTTTACCGAAAGATTATCGAGGAGGTGGATGGCTTGATGCTCACTTTCCGAATTCTCGATGCCGGTGGAGACAAACCGATCGAGTCGTTCGGAATTGCAGGGGGGAAGGTTCGCGAGGCGAATCCGTTTTTGGGATATCGATCGATCCGCTTGAGTCTTTCCCAGCCTGAAATCCTGAAAACCCAATTTCGCGCGCTGCTTCGTGCCTCTGCCTTGGGAAAAATCCGGATCATGATCCCGATGATTTCCGGGATGGAAGAGTTGCGGGCCGTGAAGCAGATTTATGAAGAGGTGAAAAAGGATTTGACGAAACAAAAGATAAAATTTGATCCCCAAGTTCCGTTTGGAATCATGATCGAAGTGCCGTCTGCCGTGAGTTTGGCGCATCTTCTCATCCACGAGGCCGATTTTTTAAGTATCGGAACGAATGATCTGATCCAATACACGTTGGCGGTTGATCGAAATAATGAGCGGGTTGCCTCGTTTTTTGAACCGCTTCATCCGGCGATTTTGAGCTCGATTGCCCAAGTGGCGCGTGCCGGTTTGCAAGCGAACAAAACCGTCGGAATCTGCGGAGAGATGGCGGGAGATCCCAATTTGACCGCTCTTTTGGTCGGGTTGGGGATTACCCAGCTTTCGATGATCGCCTCCAATATTCCCTTGGTGAAAAAGATTATTCTACAGCTTCAATATTCTGATGTCAGAAAAATGGCCAGCGATGTTCTTCAGGTGGGGACCATCGAAGAGGTGAAAAAACTGCTTCGGCCATTCCGGAAATTTTTATGAACGCCATTGTCATCCAATCCCTCAAAAAGAATTATCAATCGGTTCAGGCGTTAAAGGGGATCGATTTAACCATCGAATCAGGCCAGTTTTTTGGATTACTCGGACCGAACGGTGCCGGAAAAACAACCTTGATTGGTTCGATCGTCGGACTCGTTCGCCCACAAAGTGGCTCAGTGACTGTATTTCAGAACGAAGTCTCTTTAGATCAATCTGAATCGAAAAAATCGATCGGCTTTGCGCCACAAGAAGTGAATGTTGACCGTTTTTTTAGCATCCGAAAAACGCTTGAGTTTCAGGCCGGATTTTATGGCTATTCCCGATCCTTTGCGAAACAGCGGGCGGAAGAACTTTTGGAGCAGTTTCGATTGACTGAAAAGGCGAAACTCCCCTTCTATAAATTGTCCGGCGGAATGCAAAGACGTTTGCTGGTCGCCCGGGCATTAATGAACAAACCGAAAATCCTGATCCTCGATGAACCGACGGCTGGGGTTGATGTCGAGCAACGTCACGAACTTTGGGAATATTTGCGGGGTTTGAATCGGGATGGAACAACGATTCTTCTCACGACGCATTATATTGATGAAGCGGAGGCACTTTGTGAAGAGGTGGCAGTGATCAATCATGGGCGTCTGATTGAAAGAGGAAAACCAAAAGAGCTGATTGAAAAGTATTGCGAAGAGAGGGCGGAAATTTATCTGAATCATCCGATCGAATCCTCCCCCTTTTCACATTTGAGTGGCGTTACGTTTGAAAAAAACAGGGTTTTGATTCGCGGATCAAAAATCGGGGAAACCATCGGAGAGGTTTTACATCTCCTCTCATCCATCCCCCATGAAAGAGTGGTGGATATCGAAATGAAAAGTGGAACTTTAGAAGATGTGTTTTTGATTTTGACCGGACAATCGATCAGTGTGGATGAAAATGAAACCGTTTAAAAATTATCAGGGATTTTTTACCTTAATCAGCCGGGAATACTATCGCTTCGCCCGTCTTTCCAAACAAACCATCGCTCCGCCGATTCTAACGACGCTTCTTTTCATTTTTATTTTCGGATTTTCACTCGGATCGCGCATCCGCGAAATCGAGGGGTTTTCCTATATCCTCTTTATCTTGCCAGGGCTCACTTCGATGGGGGTGATTACCAATTCTTACGCCAACACTTCAACTTCTCTTTATATGGCGCGCATGGATCGATCGATTGAAAATATTTTGGTTTCGCCGATTTCGAATTTTCAAATCGTTTCTGCGTTTGTTTTAGGAGGAGTTCTTCGAGGAGTTGTAATTGGAATAATTACTTTGCTAGTTTCCTTTTTCTTTGTTCAGCTTCCGATTCATCATCCCGGATTTACTTTTATCATTCTTTTTCTCTCCTCCGTTATTTTTTCCTGCCTCGGGATTATCTCCGCTCTCTGGAGTGAATCGTGGGATCAGATTGCCACCTTTACCAATTTTTTAATTACCCCCTTTGTTTATTTGGGGGGAGTTTTTTATTCGATTCAGATGCTTCCTCCTTTTTGGCATCGGCTCAGTTTTTTGAATCCGATTTTTTATCTGGTCGATGCGCTTCGTTGGGGAACTCTTGGGCATAGCGATGTTTCTATTTATATTTCATTTTTTGTGGTCGGCGGAATTACTTTTATCACCTTTGCCTTCACCGTTTGGCTTTTTCAGAGAGGATATAAACTTGTTTTTTAGAATTACTAACCTATTGATTTATCTCTTATTATTTGTTTTTATCCCTCAAGGGTAGTTAAAAAGGATTTTATTCACAACTTCTTGAAACATTTAAACGATAATCATTCTATCAACTTATGGTCTCAAAAATTGAAACAAATCTGGCCCAATTAAATCCCGGACTGGCAACTTCCAAGCCGATTAGCGGTCATTTATCTTCTCCTCAGGGGCCGAATCGGAAGTCGATCGGAGATGTTGCCCCGACGATTGTCAATCCCGCGGATTATCCTCACCTCGAGCAGTTGCTCTCCTTTTACGGAGTGGTTTCCGGTATTTTTCGAAAATTAAAAACACTCACCAAAAGAAATAATAAAAAAGACAAGGTCGTTCTGGCCAAGAACACGGTTGGTGCGGCTGACAATAAAGGGAATATTTTTCTCGGAGTTGAGTTTTTGGAAGAATACCAAAACAACTCGGCCGTTCTTGCAGGAGTGTTGGCGCACGAGTGGGGTCATCTTCTTTCCAATACGGCGAAATATGGAAATTTGGATCATTTAAGCTGGGACGAAATTTTCGGCATTCGAAAGGAAGAAGAATGTGCCGCCGATGCCTTTTGCGGAAGAATTCTTCCTTTAATGGGATATTCGGTTGAGCCGATCATCGAATTTTTGATGTCAAAAAAAGATCAGCATAAAGATTCGCATAAGTATTATAGCCCCGAAGGACGCGCAGAAATTATCCGACAAGCAGCCAAGGCAACTTTAGAGCGACAAAAAGTTTCCAAAGAGATGTTCAAAAAGGGAATTTATACCAATCCTTATAATTCGATTCTTCTTGGAGCATGAGAAAGATAGAATACAGAAGACAGAAATCAGGAAACAGAAGAACAATCCCTTTCCTCTGTCATTCTGATTTCTGTCTTCTGTATTCTATCTGTTAGACATGCTGCGTCATTCAAAGATATTGCCAAAAGCTTTCTGTGTATGTTAATCGCCGCTAGTTTTTCGATTTCATTTATCTCCTAAAATAGAAGGGAACTTATGATCAAAAACCGGTGGTTTTTATCCTCTCTGATGCTTCTGCTCTTGCTTTCCCAACTTTCAGCGTGTGGTTTGAAAAAAACCGCCGCGAGTATCACCTCCCAAATCATGAAAGATGGAATCCCATCCGTTGAAGAAGAAGACGATCTTGCCTATGCGAACCAGGCTTCGCTCAGCTCCCTGAAACTGCTCGAGGCGATGCAGCGGGCAAACCCCAATGATGCGACGATTCTTTTTATGCTGACCCGATCCTTCGGATCGTACACTTTCGGTTTTGTTGAAAATGATATTCTCGAAGCCAAAGGTTCAAACGAAACGTTTGAGAAGTTGGCCACTGATCGAGCCAAGCGGTTTTATTCACGAGGGAAAAAATTCGGCCTCCAACTTTTATCGAAGAACGGTTCTTTTAAAAAGTCTTTAGATGGATCGCTCGACAGTTTTAAAAATTCTCTTCGCGGATTTCATAAGCAGGATGTTCCTGCTCTTTTCTGGACAGCATTTAATTGGGGTTCTCTGATCAATTTCTCGAAAGAGTCTCCGGATGCAATTGCAGAGCTTTCAAGGGTTGAAGCGATCATGAATCGTGTTTTGGAGCTGGATGAAGATTATTACTATTCATCCCCCCATGAGTTCTTTGGAATTCTTTACGCTTCTCGTCCTCCCATGTTGGGTGGAAAACCTGAATTGGCGAAAAAAGAATTTGACCACGTCATTGAGCGAACCAGCGGAAATTATTTAATGGCGAAAGTGCTTTATGCTCAGTTTTATGCGGTCCAAGTTCAAAATAAGCCGCTTTACGAAAAACTTTTAAGAGAAGTGTTAAGCTCAGATGCTGCTGCCTTACCTGAACAACGTTTGTCGAATGAGTTAGCAAAAAGACGTGCGCAGATTTTGTTACAAAAAGAAAAGTTGTTTTTTTGAAAAAAAATTACCTCCCTCTCCCCTTGGCGGGGAGAGGGTTGGAGTGAGGGGAGATTTCCCGAGTTGGCTAGAGATAGCGGTTGGTTCCCAATTCAACGTTCCCCCTCACCCGGCCTATGGCCACCCTCTCCCCCTGGAGAGGGGAATGTATTTATAACTTTTGGAGGCTTCTTATGCGAAAAATAAAAACGGTTCTAATCTTTCTCTGTTTCTCTGCTTCTTTGTTTCTCTTCCTCTCTTCATCCCAAGCGGCTCAATTCGAAATAAAATTTTCCGTCCTCGCCCCCGAAGGATCGACCTGGGTTAACATCATGCGCGAAATGGACAAGGAGCTTCAGGCCTCATCAAACGGCCGTCTCGCCTTTAAAATTTATCCCGGTGGAGTTTCAGGGGATGAAAAAGATGTCTTGAGAAAAATCAGAATTGGTCAGCTACATGCAGCAGGTTTAACCGGAGTGGGACTCGGAGAAATTGTTCCGGCGATTCGGGTGCTCGAACTTCCGATGCTCTTTAAAACCTACCAAGAAGTCGATTTTGTAAAATCAAAAATACTAAAAGATTTCGAAAGCCAATTTGATCAAAAAGGATTTGTTTTACTCGGTTGGGCTGAAGGTGGCTTCGTCAACATATTTTCCAACAAGCCGATCAAAAGCAAAAAGGATATGGCCGGAACTAAGTGGTGGGCTTGGGAGGGAGATCCTCTCGTCAAAGCAATGTATGAAACCCTTGGAATAGTTCCTATTTCATTGGCTTTACCCGATGTTTTGACCTCTCTTCAAACCAATCTGATTGATGCAGTCTATGCGCCACCTCTTGCCGCGATTGCGTTGCAATGGTTTACAAAAACTAAATATATGACCGATATGCCTTTGGCAAATTCGACTGGGGCGATGCTAATTTCAAAAGCAGAGTTTTCAAAACTTCCTCCTGACTTGCAGAGCTTGTTGAAATCAACTGCTGAAAAGTATTCGGCAAAGTTGATTCAGTCGATTCGACAAGACAATTCCCGTTCAACGGAGACCTTAAAAAAGAATGGAATTCAAATTATCCCAGTTACTCCTACAGACAGAGCTGAGCTTGAAAAAGCGGCTCTCGATGTAAGACCAAAATTGGTGGGTAAACTATATTCCCAGGAGCTTTTAAATAAGGTTCAGGGGTTGGTAGAAGAATATCGAAAAACAAATCCTGGGAATTAACCTCCTCCCTTTGAAAAAGGGAGGGCGGGAGGGATTTATTGCAAGGAATATGAGACATACTCAAGTAGACTCTTGGCAGTAAATCCCCCTTAATCCCCCTTTTGCAAAGGGGGAGAATCTCATGAGACAATAAATTCCTGAAACTCAAGCGAATAATTTATGCCGTTTCGACGAATTGATGACTGGTTTGGTAAAATTCAAAACGCTCTTCTCACGATTATTTTGGTGAGCATGATTACGCTTGCTTTTACCCAGGTAGTCCTTAGAAATTTTTTTAATACCGGAATCTCCTGGGGAGATGCAGTGGTGAGGCATCTGGTTTTATGGGTCGGTTTTATCGGTGCTTCCGTCGCGACGAAAGAACATGGGCATTTGGCGATGGATCTGATTTCCCGCTTTATGCCTGAGAAGTTCAAAAAACTTTCCTCTATTTTTATTCATATCACCTCTGCGGTTGTCTGCGCTTTCTTGGCTCAGGCTTCCTATAAATTCGTCTTGGGAGAGAAAGAGGCGGGAGGGATGTTACTTCCCGGTGTTCCCACCTATTATGCGATTGCAATTATCCCGATCGGATTTTTGATCATGAGTGTTCGTTTCGCCCTCCGGCTTGTCGGTGATTTTGGCTCTTTGAGAGGGAGAGAATGAATACCATCTTAGGGATCTGCATTGCCTTAATGGCTCTTCTGGGAGCGCCGCTTTTCGTCATCTTCGGGGCGATCAGTCTTCTTTCTTTTTATACTGCTGGAATTGACTCTTCTGCGACCATCATCGAGATGTACCGAATCGCCTCAGCCCCGACGCTGGTCGCGATCCCGTTTTTTACCTTTGCCGGATACCTCATGGCAGAAAGCAAGTCCCCAGAGCGTCTGGTAGCACTTGCAAAGCCGTTATTTGGCTGGATGCCTTCCGGATTGGCTCTCATGGCGATCATCGCCTGTGCCTTTTTTACCGCTTTTACCGGTGCTTCCGGGGTGACCATTATCGCTTTGGGGGGGCTTCTTTATCCGATCCTCCTCCAAGAAAAATACTCCGACGATTTCTCGATGGGGTTGATTACCACCTGCGGAAGTGTCGGATTGATGTTTCCCCCTTCGCTCCCGTTGATTCTCTACGGGCTGATTAGCGGAACCAGTATCGATCAGCTGTTTGTTTCAGGTCTTCTCCCCGGCTTGCTGATTATCGCGATTTTGGGAATCTATAGTGTGATTCGCAATCGTCATGTGAAAAGAGAAAAGCATCCCTTCAACTTCAAAGAGCTTTTAAGTGCGTTTCGAGGAGCAATCTGGGAACTTCCCATTCCTTTCATTATTATTCTCGGAATTTATGGCGGATATATTACCGCCTCGGAAGCAGCCGCGGTGACTGCCTTCTACGTCTTGTTCATCCAGGTGTTTATTTACCGGGATTTAAGCCTGACGAAAGATATCCCCCGGATTGCCAAGCAATCGATGGTGCTGGTGGGGAGTATCATCGTGATTTTCGCTGTGGCGATGGGTTTTACCAGTTATCTCATTGATGAACAGGTTCCGATGCGGCTTTTCGAATGGATTCGAATGTATATCACCAGCAAGTGGGTGTTTTTACTCGCTTTAAATATCTTTTTGCTGATCGTCGGCTCACTCATGGATATTTTTTCGGCGATTATTGTGGTAGTTCCGCTGATTCTTCCGATTGCGCACGAGTTTAATGTCAACCCAATCCATCTCGGAATTATTTTCCTGACTAATCTTGAAATCGGCTACCTTCATCCCCCGGTCGGTTTGAATCTCTTCCTCTCAAGTATTCGATTTAAAAGGAGTATTATCAATCTTTACTGGGTGACTCTCCCGTTTCTTCTCTTGCTCATTCTCGCCCTGATTATCATCACTTATGTCCCTGGCCTAAGTCTCTGGCTCGTCCATTTTTTATCACTTAAATCTTAGCAACAAAATTCCAGTTTCCCCGATATAGGGTTAGATAGCTTGTTTTTCTAATCTGAGTTTTATTCAAGAGAGTTTTCTTATGGCTGGTTCATGTAGAGTTAAAGAAGTTGATTTGACAATTTTTGAAACTTTTCAACGAGATTTAGAAAATCCATCTCCTGAAATGGAAAAGAAATTGCGGCAACTTCCTCCAGCTTTGTTAAGGTTTATTCCAAAACTTTTTCAGCTTGATGAAAAAAAGGGGGATGGAGTCTCAAAAGGAAATGCAGATAGCAAAGCACAATTAGGTGAGGTTACGAATGCATTTATCAAACAAATGTCAACTTCAGAATTTGTAGATGCTGATACAAAAAAATTCTTAGATGGAGGCCAAATTGATAAAGCACAATGTGCAGCTATTAGTTTTTGGAGTCGAGTTGAAGAACAGTTATTGAAAAATTTTCCTGGACTTCGAAAAGAGGTTGAACTCAGTTCCGTCGTAGATATTTCCCCGCTCTTTGCAGATCCCAAAAATATTAATCCTGATAATATTGAAAAGAACGCTCTTCTTCCATTTTTAACTGAATTTCCTTCTGATTTACCTTCAGAGGTACGTACTTTAGAACAATTTAAAACATGGGAGAAAGCTAATGGAGTGATTGAGAATAGTGCAATGCCCCAAGAGTTGAAGAACGCTTTAATAGAGGATTCTGAGCTTTTTAAAGTTTATCGAAGCACAAAAGAGTACGTGAGTGGTGTCAATAGTTCTCATCAAGATACCTATAATCTGATTCCCAAAGAGGGTAAAAATGAGTCTGGCTTGGTTCGAGCAGATACTAAACTTGACCGTTCAGAGGCCGAGTTTTCTGTAAGTGTAAGAGGTTCACAAACCCCTTTTGAATATTTAGAAGCTGTAAGAAAAAGAATTCCAAAGCTGGTAATTACGGCCTATTTGGTCAGAAAATTGATTGAGCCAAAACTCCCGGCCGCTGAACGAATGGGGTTAGCTGATCTGGCAAAAAAAGATAAACTTCATCCCGCTTTTTTGGCTGCGCTTCGCAGTTCATCCCCAGTCTTGTTTGATAAGCATCCAGTCTTGAAAGAGTTGATTCCGATTCTGTTTGTAAAGGACAAAGATAGTATTGGTGCAACCCTATATCGGGATGAGTTGAGACCAGAGATGGTTGGAAAAATTTTAACTTATAGAGATTTTTATGATTTAGCGAACAAGCCTGAGAGAGAAGCGAAAAAGCTTTGGGAGGATATCACTACTCTTCAGGAACAGATCGTTGGAGAGCCTTATGCCGGCTGGCCCGCATCTTTAAAGGGAATTGTTCTTACTCTGGATAAACCGGAAAGAGATTACCTGCAAAAATTATATGTGGGAGAACGACAGAAAGAGATTGCAACAGTTGTGCACTATCTCGAAATGGCAGAAAGAACGAATTATGAATATGGGCAATGTCAAATAGAAGAAAATTGTAAAGAAGATGATGAGAATAGGAAAAAAAGAGAAATTAAATATTCTTCGCATGAGTCACATGCGGTTCCCAACCGATGGCTCGCCTATCTTCCCCCTTTTAGATTTGCTAAATATAGTCTGGAAAACAGATTACAAGCTCAACATACAGCACTCGATCGTTTTAAAAAATTGATTCACGAACATCCGACTGATGATATCGGAACTCTCTGTGAATCATTTAAGAAATCAAATCTGGCTGATTATGATCAATTAGAAAAAGAATTACACCTCCCTCATTGGAGAGTTCTAGCAGCCATTAAAGAACCGGAAAAGTTCAACGATAAACGAATAGAGTTGGCTACAGCATTTAGAGATGGAACAGGGATTGTTGACCAGACTTTTTGGAGAAGAGAATTTTCAGCCATGCGGATAAATCAAAAATGGGTCTGGGAGAGGGAGATGAATCCTCGATTGGCGGAAGCAATGTTTGTAGAATTGCAGGAACAGAGCCCTGAAGGGATCACCATTTTTACGAAACCTGGTTTACCCCAACTTTTGGATCAGATCGATTTTACTAATGCGGAAATGGAGAAAAAAGGGAGAGCACTTGCTAGATTCAATGCTTCAAAACCTTCTGAATCAGATGAGAAAGCTTATCGAAAATGGGAGGATGAAAAAGCCGGGAAAGAAAGTGAAATCAGAGAATGGGAATCCTATACACAAAAAAGGAATCAGGCAACCGAGGCTCGACAAATATATGAGCAGATGAGATTGGGGCTTATTCGCGGAACTTTTATTTTTGATAATGATCAACAGCAACAACTCCCAGAATCGTTACGCAGATTCAAAACTCCCGTATACAATCTTCAGGCAGTCTATCAGACATTGGGAGTGTATGTTGCTGAAATCCAATTATTGAATGCGGTTGCTAAAATCAAGGGGGGAATCGCGGAAAATTCCGACAACAGTTCGGATGTTGATTTTTTAGAAAAAACGATCACGAAAGTAATGGATGGAAAACTGGTAGATGCGGAAGAAATCAAGAAAAGATTGGGAAAATATGTTCAAGCTTTTAAAGCCGAAGATGTCCGCCTTTCATTGGAAGGGTATGCAAGGCTCATTGATAGACTTAACGCAGATCAAAAAAAAGGAACATCTGGAGATGGTTCGGGTGAAAATCTTCTGAAACAAATCTCTGGATATACATTTAAAGGCAAGCCAGAGAGCTTGGCTGCGTTTTTACAATTGGCATTTGATCCCCGGATCCCGACAAAAAAGAAGATAGAAGAGGCAAGGAAAATCGACCTGTCAGCTCCTGATGGAGCCAGCATGCTCTCCAACCTTTACAAAAGGGTCAAGGGGGAAGAGGTTGATCAGTATGTCGGTATAAAAACCGTAATTGCCTATTTAAAATATCTTCAGAGAGCCAATTTAACCCCTCCCGCAGGAGAGTTGGCACTTTCAAAGTTAACCGGTTATGAAGCTTTGGTCAAAGAAGGATTTCCAAATCCGGTCGATCAGGCGGAAGTAAGAAAGGCGATTGATAATCCGCAACCGGATGATCCAACCGATCCGAATAAAAAACCGAGAACCGCTTTTAAACGTCTGATTACCTCGACAGCGAGCCGTTTGAGTGAACGGAACGTAAAACGTCTATTAAAAATTTATGACAATATGGCGAATGAAAAAGCGGCCATTGTCGCTTATGGTCACTGGCTCGATTTGACTGGGCGTCGGGAATACAGCATAAAAGCGGGAGTGAATGCCGATTTTGGAGATAATCGTCTTGATTTTCAGGGAAGTGCGATGGGGCATATTTACAATGCGGTCATGTTTAAAGTGGGTGGAGTAGCAGTTTCTGCTTCTCCAACTTTATTGGGTGTAGGGATTGCATTTTCTCAGGGACGTTCAGTTCCTTTGCCTTTCATTAAAAGAACTATTCCGATGGTTGCCAACCGTCTTCCTTCCGCGCTTGTTTTAGGAGGTATTGGCCTGGCTGTAAATACATTAACTCCTATAGGTGAGAGTGCACGTGAGTTTGGAATGGAGATGACCAAGAAACCGACTCCTCCTCTCTCTGATTATTCAGCTTCTTTGGTACCTGAAGAGTTGGCTGCGATTGGAATAGGGGCTGGAGTTGGTTGGCAGATTGCCGGTCAGTTACCAGCGGGAATTAGAGGGTTGACAGGCCCTACGATTAATCGATTTGGCTTGGCTTGGAACTACCCAAATGGCCCCATCCGAAGAGGATTTTTGCGGATTTTGGGAAATGCTCAAATGAGAAATGCTGCGACGGAGGCAAATGCGGCTTATCGTGAGGCAGAGGGGTTGGCGAGTGGATGGCAAATTTTCAATCCTTATTGGGAAAATCTTCGGCTTGCCGAGCTTGAAAGGGCTGCTGCCGATGGAAGAATGGTCTGGTTGAACGGGGAAGCACAACTTAAATATACTGAATTAACTGGAAAAATTAATGATATTTTATTCGTTGCCAAAAGAGATACTGATATTGTTTTGACAGGAATTGAGCAGCAAGGAAAAGCTCTGGATGTAGCGATTGAATCGGGTGAAAAAGAGCTGCTTCGCTTGACCTCTAAGACTCCTGAAGAGCTTGCAAAACTCACTCCGGCAGAAGCTAGAAGATTAGAATATGACACCCGAATTGCTGAACGAAGTCTTAAACAATCTAGAGAAAAACTGGAGAAGTTGAAAAATGAAACTCTCCAAACGGTTCAAAGAGAATTGTCTCCAGAGGAACTGGCACAATTAAGACAATTACAACAAGCGGCAGAGGATGTAAAACTGGTTTCTACCTACAGCCCCAATCATTCTTTACAAACCTATTATTTAAGAAAATGGAAAGAGTTGAATGTTGAATTGGTTGAAACTCATCTGAAGTTGGCAAAGGCTCAAGGGCAATTAGAAGGGGTTGTTGAAGCTCAAAAAGCGACTGTGAAGGCGGAAATAGAAGCGTTAGAACAAGCATTAAAAGATAATCCATGGCTTCCTCGTCTTGAGAAATCACAGATAGAAATTCAATTGGAGAGAGCTCGGGGAAGACTGGAAGGAGTTCCAACTGAAGAGGCGAAGAAAAAAGCACTGACAGATAAAGTGGCAAAATTGGCAGGCGAATTGAAAAAGAATGAAGAAAATCTTAATGCCATATTCCCAACCGCAGCGCAGAAAATCAAAGAAATAGTTCATGGACAAGACATGAAATTTGGAATGAGGGCCACATTAGCTTCTTTAATTTATTCTCCGATTCAGGCAACGCTTTCCCCTTATGGAACAAAAGATGACTCTTCTCTCGTGAAATATGCATCCGATTTCGGTGGATGGGTTTGGAGACATCTCCCTTTCACATCCCCTAAACCTCATGAAGAAGAGTTTGATTTGTATTATGACAGCAAAGAAAAATCGTTAGGAGAAGAAGTAATCGATACCGATGAAGAGGATGAAGAATTACAATAGAATTACTTGCATTTTACCCCCATTTTTTGGCATAAATAACTGCTATCCAAATTTAATTTAAACTTTGTCATTACTTGAGCTGACTGAAAAATATCTTCTAATTCAGCGCGAAGGTTTTTATTTTGCTCAAGTAATGACATCATTTTAATCTCTTAGAAAGGAGATCCTATATGTCGAATAAGTTAGTCGTATGTGCTTTGGCCTTGAGTTTAGGATTTGCTGGTTTGAGTTCTTCTGTTTTCGCGGAC
>CAZSRQ010000036.1:0-17909 GCA_964609335.1 uncultured Pseudomonadota bacterium | reverse complement strand
TGAAGCTTCCGCGAAGCGGGTCGAAGGGTCACTTTGGATGATTTACGCAAGAGATTTAATATATTTTCAACTGGATGAAACGACGGTTTAAAAAATAAAAATATTCCGGTCGAAAATATAGGAGAATGAGCCAAGGGTAATGAAAAAAATAATTATTATTTGCGGTCCAACAGGAGTTGGAAAAACTGAAGTCAGTATCCAATTGGCAAAAAAACTGAATGGCGAAATTGTAGTTGCCGATTCCCAAGCGATCCTCAAAGGTTTTGATATAGGAACCGCCAAACCTACCGAAGAAGAACAAAAGCAGATCCCCCATCATTTGATCGATGTTGCCGAATATGGCGAAACCTTTGATGCGGCAAAATTTTCTATGCTTGCCGATGAGGTGATTGACGATATTTTTTCTCGTGGCAAACAACCGATCATCGCCGGAGGGAGCGGGCTTTACATCAAGGCGATTCTCCATGGCTTGATGAACGCGCCCAAGCGGGATGATCGGTTCAGGAAAAAGCTGCAGGAGAGGATTGAAAGTGAAGGATTAGAAACACTTTATCAAGAATTGAAAAAAATAGATTCCACTCGAGCGGGCAAAATCCATCCAAACGATGCGATCCGGATTATTCGGGCGTTGGAGCTTTATCATCTGACGAACAAGGCTCCCTCTGAACTGGCGAATCTCCATCAATTTCAGGAGGAGAAGTATCAGAGCTTCAAGATCGGATTGAATCTTCCGCGCGAAGAGCTTTATGAACGAATCGATCGGCGAGTTCTCCAAATGATCGAGGCTGGATGGGTCGAAGAGGTGAGGGAGCTACTCCAAAGGGGATATGATCTGATCCAGGGACGAACCCAAACGATCGGGTATTCGATTCTCGCCGGTTATTTGAAAGGGGATTTTGATTTTGAAATGGCGATTGGACAGATCCAGAAAGAGACGCGACAGCTGGCGAAACGGCAATTAAGCTGGTTTAGGGGGGATAAAGAGATTCAATGGTATGATCCTCATAATTTTGAAGAGATTTTAGAGGTATGCAAAAATTTTTTGTTTACCTCACTCCCGATCCACTCGCAGAAATAACCGCCCGACAAACCGATTCTGTATTCAATTCAATCTGTGCATGGCTTGATTGTTCGCCGGTTGGGCGATAAATGACCTCAATTGTTCTCATCTGGTTTCCATTCAGGCGAATCAGACGATGAGGCAAATAAAATTGCGGATTGAGAGAGCGTGGGGTGAGTTTGAGTTCGTAGGCACCGTTGTTGATGAGAGTAATTCGAAGAGTTGAGCTTTCCCCTATCTTTACCTTTCCGAAATTTAAAATGGCCGGTTGAATGGTAAGGCAATCCTCTCTTGCTGACGAAGAGATTTGAAGCGGACGAATAGAGTTGACCAACATGATTCCCCCCTCGGTTTGGAAATTTGTTTGGTGAAAATTTTCTGGATTGTACTGAAGAACGAATCAAATAAAAACAGTTTATTCGAGATAGTTGAGATCTTTGTGAAAAGATTCGGTCAAGGTAAGCGCCGCTAAAGTTGCCAAACACATACAGATCACCGCCACGATACTTCCCGATTTTAAAATTCCAACCGAGGGTTTCAAATACTGGAAAAGAAGGGTAATCGGAACCACTGCTCCTCTCACAAAATTGGGAACAGTAGTGGCGACTGTCGCCCGCAGATTCGTTCCAAACTGCTCGGCGGCAACGGTGACAAAAATGGCCCAATAACCGTTCGAAAGACCGAGGGCAAAACAGACCCAATAAAGAAACTGATCACTCACTCCAAAACTCTTGTAATACAAAACCATGCTCAAAGCGGTGAGCAGAAGAAAAATCAAAACCACTTTTTTTCTGCTTTTGAGAAATTGGCTCAAAAAGCCGCTCGCGAGATCTCCCAAAACAAGTCCGGCATAACAATACATGATCCCCTTGGCGGCACTGACCGGAGCGGTGATCTGCAAAGCCTTGGCGAATTCGGGAGAGAAGGTGATCAGGATTCCAACCATGTACCAGGTGGGAAGTCCGATCAGAATACATTTCAAATATCGGATGAATCGATCAAGATTTGTGAACAGACTGAAAAAATTTCCGCGGGAAATATTTTCGGTTTTAATTTGGTTGAACATTCCGGATTCATAAACGCTGACACGAAGAACAAGCAGCAAAAGTCCCAAGGTTCCGCCCACGGCATAGGCGGTTCGCCAGTTCAAATATTCTCCGACTACTCCGGCGAGAATTGCGCCCGAAACGCCGACGGTGGCAACAATCATCGTTCCGTAACCCCGTTTTTCTTTGGGAAGAACTTCGCTGACCAGAGTAATTCCGGCGCCCAGCTCTCCCGCCAATCCGATTCCGGCAACGAATCTCAAGACGGCGTAAACCTCAATGGTATGAACAAAGCTGTTGGCAAGATTGGCGATGGAATAAAGAAAAATCGATCCGAACAAAACAGAAAGTCGACCCTTTTTGTCTCCCAAAACTCCCCAAAATATTCCGCCGATCAGCATTCCGGCCATCTGCATGTTCAGGAGAAGAACCCCTTTGTCAAAGGCGGCCTGTCCTTCGAGCCCAAGGGTTTTGAGACTCGGGATTCGGACGATGCTGAAAAGAACGAGATCGTAGATATCGACGAAA
The DNA here is from genome assembly GCA_964609335.1 of uncultured Pseudomonadota bacterium. Lineage (GTDB taxonomy): Bacteria > UBA10199 > UBA10199 > JADFYH01 > JADFYH01 > CAZSRQ01. Next base: position 15,275 of record CAZSRQ010000036.1, on the reverse strand, counting down.
TAGCCGAGAGCGGCGATGATAACTGCGGCATTTAAAATGGAGGTTTTTTCTTTGTTCATAAAAGACGAACGGTGAATATACTTTTTACGACATTTTTAACAAGAAGAAATTACCCACTCTCTTCCTAATTTTTGACAGCGGGGATCCGTTATGTAAAGTGGGTGAATAAAACATCCTGCACCGAAATCAATCCGGAATAAAATTTCTCAAAAGGGCAGTTCCATCACTTTCAAGAAAGAGAGCCGGGCCTTTGCCGAGAAAAAACTGCTTCACTTTTCTTCCGTGGGGATCGTACGCAATTACAATCTGATCCTGTTGTCGAATGGATGCGTTCACCGATCGGCTAAACAGTTTTTTATCGGTTCTCCGGTCGTCATCATCCGGCTCTCCCTTTAGGTAGACCTCATTTTGATGGGAATGGGCATAAAGCTGCAGATCGAATTTCCTGAATTCACCGATCGGATAAACCCGGTATCTTCCCAGCTTTACCAGATCGGCGGGGCTTCCTCTTCGCTGATAGGCTCTCAACTTTTCCAGATCGACCTTGAAATGATCGAATCCAACCGTGGCGAAAGAAAGATCTTCGAGTTCGGTTCCGTAATGTTGAAAAGAGGAAACTTTTCCATGAAGCTTTCCGAGTCTTAAAACGGTTTTATCTGCCTCCATCGCCTGGATCAAACCGTTGTAGATTGAAAAACTTTGAAGATTGCTTTCAACGCCCAGATCATCGGTGACCAGGCGGAAACGGTTGATGGAAGCATTACTGGAGATTTCCCCTTTTCCTCCCTCACTGAGAAGTCTTAAGTTTCCCCGCGCAGAGAGTTGGAGATTCGCCGGATTTCGATCGAACAGATTCAACACCAGCAGATCTTCCAAATGTCCCGTGATTTTTGCATTTTGAAGCGTCAGATTTGTCCGGAAGGGGAGATCCATCCCGCTTCCCAGACGAACGAGCATATGACTCAAATAAAAGTCGGCATTTCCTCTGACCCGCATTCTTCCTTTTTCAATCGCAAATTCAAAATCTGAAATCGTGGAAGAGTTGAATCCAAAACTATACCCCTCTTTTCTGGTTTGCTCGTCAAAGCCTGGCAAATGAAGAATTCCTCTTTTCAATCGAAAAAGAGTGGCAGAGGTTTTAATTCCGAGGTCGACAGAATAATCGTTTGGATCTTCGGGTATAAATCCGATTTTCACCTGAACATCGGTATTTTTAAGATGGGTTGGATCCAGTTCCGCTTCTCCATAAATATTTTTTCCGGAGGCTTGGTTGAGATCAATTTCCGTATTCTCCAATCCGATCGTGGCCCCTTTTCCGGCAAGATAAATCAGGGAGGCTTTTCTTCCCCGAATATTTGAAAAATCAAAAGCGGTTTCGGTCGCCGGAATACCGGTTTCAGCCTTGGGAGGGGTTTTTCCTTTTAAAGAAGCGATCGCAATTCCGTTTAAATCAATCGTTGATTCAAAAGTGGTCAAATCGACTGTTCCAGACAAACTACTCCAGGAGAGCTGCCGATTTCTGACGTTGATTTTTCTCAAGTCTGCCTCCGCCGATTGGACGCTCCCTTTTCTTCCTGAAAGATAGATTTTATCCCGTATTTTGAAATGAAGAAAACCGAGGCCCAGACGATTGAGTTGAATCGCTTGAGGATTATTTTGAAGAGGAATTCTCACAGAGGCAAATTCAGGCATTCGCATATTGACTTCGCTCAAATTCGAGTTGTAAATCGTCAGGACATTGTTTCTGGATCGATCTGTCTGCACGACGATGGGACCGATTTTGTTTTCTCCATTTCTGAAGCGAAGATCTGCTCTCACTATTTTTGCATTTTCGAAATCCAGAGGAAGCGGGGAAGTTTTTGTTTGAGAATTTGTGGAGGTTTCTCTTTTTTTCGTCATCATTCCAGCGAGTGCCTGAAGCAATTCATTCATCGTTTTGGGAAACTCCTCGGGATGAACCGGATCTCCTCCATTTAGATACCCAAAAAAAACAGGGGTCAGATTGATATTGGGAAGATTCTCCATCTCAGAGAGAAGTTTTCCATTTTCAGGATTCAAATAAATACTTTTGAGCAATCTTGGAACCCCATCATGAAATAAAAAAGCGCTCAGAATCGGAATATGAATGCGGGCATCCATCTGAATCGGTGGATCAAATTCGATCTTAAATTGGGTGATTTTTCCACCGGTAAAACGGAGATCCAAAAGTGCATTTCCCTCTTTCACTTTGTATTTGACCGTTGTGAGCGGAAGATTCGCACTGATTTGATAATTTCCAGGCCGAAAAGGAATCTGGATATAAAATCGTCCATCCGGAAAAATTTTACCGAAATTTTTTGCAATCTCCTGAATCAATTCAGGGGAAAGAATCGCTTTGGTTTTTTCGGAAAATAGTTTTGCCGAAGAAAAATTGGAAAAATGACAACCGGGAGAACCAATCAGATCGGTTCTGGCGAGAGCGATCCCCGGATCTGAAAAAACCGGATCTGCTGTCGCACCGAATAAATCCCGATTCTCCCCAAAAACCTCAGGGGGAAAGAGCTCATTGCAGGATCTGAAGCGGATGGGAGGGGTCATCTGACACCTCGCACCGTGCACGCTGCTTTTCCGATCTGCAGATCCGGAAAAATTTCAAGTTTTCCCTCTTTGCGGCAATTGAATTGGCTGATTTGGTCTTCGGTTCCATTTGCGGTGAGAGAGACGATTTCTCCATTGGTTCCCGCGCAGCTGTTAAAGGAGGTTTTGCCGCTGAGTTGAATCAGACCGTTCAACCAGGCGCTGGTTTTTCGTCCGTTAATAAAAAATTCATTCAAGCCGATCAAGATGTTGTCAAAGTCGACTTTTTTGCAGATGGGAGAACTCAATTCTCCTCTCGCCTCCAAAATGAAAGAGGGGGTGGCGGTCAAAATATCCGAGAATCGGTCATGGAGAAAACGGACAGGAGATCCAGCGATATAAGACTCTCCAGAAACGAGTCCGTTGGGAAATCTGATTTTTCCGTTCAAATCGGCGGCAAGATGGTTGATATCGATTATCCAGGCCCGAGAGCTTCCTTCCGCTTTCAAGGCGACCGTGCCATTCAGATGTAGATCGGCAATCAATTTGCGAAGCCTGCTGGCATTGTGCAGCAAAAGATCAAAATCGGTTCTATCCAGCGTGATGATTGTCCCCTGTGGAATGCTTTCTATCTTGATTTTTTCAATCACCCCATTTTGAAGATCGATATTTCCCTGGAGTTTGGAAGAGAATGAATATCGAAACAGGCCGGAAAGTTGGCAACGATTCAGCTCGAGTGAGTGGCTCGAAGAAAAGATATTTCCGAGGAGATTCGCGTCGGCACAATGCAGGTTTTCAAACAGTCCATCCGTTTTAAATCCGGCAATGGTTGCGACAAGAGCGAGGGGAACACCGTTTGCTTCATAGCTCATCCGGCCGTTTTCTTTTTTTATCCGGATCACTCCCCGCGCGATGGTTGCACCAAAAATTTCCCCTTTTTGAAATTTCATTTCGTCGATCTGAAATTCAACCGGACTCAGTTCGGCAATAAATCCATGGGGGGTTGTTTCGAAGTGAAAAGGGATTTTTCCCGGCTGAAGTTTCAGACTTTCCGCCATGGAGAATGAACCCCAATGAATCACCCCATCTGCCGATTGAAGCGTGGTTCCTCGGATCGAATCGCGACCCAAGTTCAATTTTAAACCGGTGACAGAAACATCATGGATGACAGTGCTGAGAGGCGGAGCTGCAGGAAATCCCCCTGGAGTAAAAAAAACGGTTCCGATTTTTGCCTCGGGAAGAACGAGCTCATATCCCCCATCGACAGGATTCATGGAGAGATGATTCAGATGGAGATTTGAGAGAACCAGTCGATTATCGAAAAACAGATGATCCCATTGAAAACTGGTCTGAAAGGGATAAAAAGAATCTCTTCCCCGGATTGAAATCGACTCTTTATGGTAATGAACCGGTAAAAATTGAAATCCAAAAAATCGCTCCAGCTGTTTGATCAGCGTGCTTTGGACATTTGCCTGCAGATGTTGAAAATCGGGCATTTCACTTGAGCAGAGCGGTGGCTGGTTTTTTCCTGTACAGCCAAAGGTTGTCTTGGAGACAACTTCAGCTCTTTTGATGCAACCGGTTTCCGCCGGTTTATTCAAAAGAGTTTTGACAATTTCAGAAAATGGTTTGGTGATGAGGGTGGCAGATTCTCCCAAAAGAAGTTGCGTGATCTGTTCGGTGGCATCTTTCATCTGCTCTTTTCCAAACGCTTTTCCACGGGCAAAGACATATCGGTCTTCCCTGAATTCAAGTTCAAGCAGTTGAACGTCTATGCTAAAAGGACCAAAAAGATTGTAGCCATTCATCAACGTGATCGAAGGATGGAATTGAACCTTTCCAACGATGATTCCATTTTCAATTTTCAGGTGAATGGCAACTGTCGTATCGGAGGCGGTGACTTTCAGCTGGTTGTTGTAAACCCCCTTTCTCAGAGGAAGCGTCGCTTCAATCGCATGTTCCCCCTGATCGAGAAGCCTGAAAAAATCGGCCGGGTTTTGGCGGGCCTGGTATTTTTCAACCAGCTCTTTTAAAAAAGATTGAACCTCTTGTGTATTCGCGACAATATTCTGATTCGGAGGAATTTGGGAAGCGGGGGAAGGGGTGAAAGGGATGAGCGGCAGATCTTCCGCTTTGCAGCTCCACTCCTCTTTGCAGACAAGTTTGGCAGGATTTTCAATCCTGCAAAGATTTTCCGGTTGCCACACCATGTTTTTATCCTCCCTCGAAATCCTTCAATCCTCGACATTGAAAGATAAGAGGCTTCTCGAAAAACCGCAAAAATAGTTGTGTGAAAATTTTTTACCCCCTTCGAATCGGGTGATATTATTGGCTATTTTTTTTAAAGCCGGGTTTTATTGCATAATAAATTGGCTTTTTGGGACGGTTTGGCATAGGGTTGCCAACTTTTTGCCCCCTTTCTCTGCAGTTCTGGAGAGGGTATAACAGATATTCTAATAAGGAAGGAACCCGAATGAAATCCGTTCAACAGAATCCAAAAATCAGAAACATTGCCATTATTGCCCACGTCGACCATGGAAAAACGACTCTCGTTGATTTCATGTTGAAACAGAGTGGAACTTTTCGTGAAAACCAGGCGGTCGATGATCGCGTCATGGACAGCATGGATCTGGAGCGGGAAAGAGGGATCACCATCGCCTCTAAAAACTGTTCAGTTCATTGGAAAGATACCAAAATCAATATTATCGATACCCCAGGCCATGCCGATTTCGGTGGAGAAGTGGAACGTGGATTGAAAATGGTCGACGGTGCCATCCTGTTGGTCGATGCCTCGGAAGGTCCACTCCCGCAAACCCGTTTTGTTCTTAAAAAAGCACTCGAAGCAAATCTCAAAATTATTGTCGTCGTGAATAAAATCGACCGAAAAGATGCAAGACCGCAGGAAGTTTTGAATGAGGTTTACGATCTTTTCATCGATCTCGATGCCCAAGATGACCAGATTGATTTTCCGGTTCTCTACGCCATCGGAAGGGAAGGGATTGCCCAGAAAACCTTGACTGATAAAGGAACCGATTTGAGTCTTCTTTTTGAAACGATTGTCGCCCAGGTTCCTGGCCCAAGTTATGATCCGGCCGAACCTTTTCAGATGCTCGTTTCCAATCTTTCGTATTCCGATTATGTTGGGCGACTCGCTATTGGCCGTGTTTTTCACGGTTCGGTCAAAAAGAATGAAAGTCTCGTTCGACTCGATAAAACCGATCAACCTCAACCGCTGAAAATTTCAAGTCTGCAGGTTTACGATGGGGTGAAAATGATCGAAGTAGAATCAGTTGATCCGGGCGATATCATTCTTCTCTCCGGAATCGAAGAGGTTGAAATCGGCGATACGATCTGCCGCAAAGAATCACCCAAAGCACTCAAGAGAATCACGGTCGATGAGCCAACGGTGTCGATGCAGTTTATGCCAAACAATTCTCCTTTTGCCGGTCGGGAAGGGGAATTTGTTCAATCGAGAAAAATATTAGAACGTCTCGAAAAAGAAACGCTTCACAACGTTGCCTTGAAACTCGAAATCGATCCCAAAGGGGAAAGTTTTATCGTCAAAGGACGTGGTGAGTTTCAGATGGCAATTCTGATCGAGACGATGCGCCGCGAAGGTTTCGAGCTTTGCGTCGGACGCCCACAAATTATTTTCAAGGAACAGGATGGAAAAAAACTCGAACCGATTGAACATCTTTTTGTCGATTGTCATGAAGATTTCACCGGAATCGTCACCGAAAAACTTTCTCTTCGAAAGGGGAGAATGATCAATCTCGTCAATCATGGAACCGGCCGAATCCGCCTCGAATTCTCGGTTCCTTCACGAGGATTGATCGGCTACCGAACCGAATTTTTGACCGACACCAAGGGAACCGGAATCATGAATTCGTATCTTCAGGGATACGAAGAACATCGCGGCGAAATTCTCAGTCGAATGACCGGCTCGCTCGTCTCCGATCGAACCGGTGAAACCGTTGCTTATGGTTTATTCCATTTGGAACCACGCGGTATTTTAATCGTAGGTGCCGGAGTCGCTGTTTATGAAGGGATGATCATTGGCGAACATAATCGTGAAAATGATTTGAACGTGAATGCTTGCAAGGCAAAAAAGTTAAGCAACATGAGAGCTTCTGGAAAAGATGAACATGTCACTCTCACTCCTGTTCTTCCGATGACACTTGAACGAGCCATTGAGTTTATTAAAGATGATGAATTGGTCGAGGTAACTCCCAAAAATATCCGATTGAGAAAAGCGGTGTTGACGGCGAATTTGAGGAAGTAGATCTATACTGTCCAATCTTCTATTTTCAACCCTTTCACCCGTTTGAACTCTTTGGTGTTATGAGTGACCAAGGTCATCTTCTGACTGAGAGCGTGGGCAGCGATGAGGAGGTCATGATTTCCAATGATTACCCCTCTTTTTTCTAGGTCTGAACGAACATGGCCATAAACTTCACCTGCTTCTTCATCGAATGGAATTATTTGAACCGATTCAGTCAGTTTTTTAAGAACGATGAGATTTTTTTCTTTTCGTTCGCTCTTGCAGACTCCATTCATTAATTCGGCATACGTGATGGCGGACATACAGGTTTTAGAAGCAGTGATATCTTCCAAGCGATCAAGCAACTGGGTGAATCTTTCTTTCATAATATAAATGCAGATATCTGTATCGAGCATGAACATTAGAAATCTTCTCTTTTTTGAAGAGGAGGTTGCTGTCTCCCTTCACTCATAAAATCTTCTGACATTTTCGGAAGTTCCCGAATAATATCAGCGAGGCTTTTTTTCTTTCTCTTTTTACGCAAAACCACCTCATCGCCCCGACGAAAAATTTCGACCTCTTTTACCTTGAATTGAAATTCTTTGGGTAACCTCACCGCCTGGGAATTACCGCTTTGGAAGACTTTTGCTGTAGTCATGGAACACCTCCGTTATAGATAAAAGTATATACAAATAATATATACATTGTCCAGAGGGGTATTGGAAGAAAAATCCCCACAAAATCAATTGGATCTTGTGGGGAAATCATTCATAAACATTAAACCGCAAGATTGATACTCATTCCATCCAAAATTCTGGCGGTGGTTTCGGCGTCAAAAACGATCTTTGCATCCGGAGCAAGTTCGGGATTTTGACTTCGGATGTTTGTCTCTTCGACTCTGGCTCGTTCAGTCACCAAACGAATTGTCTCAATGACCGGCCCCAGATTCGACTTCTCAGCCTGATCGACAAAAATATCGGCTCCAGAATCACCAGTTTCCCGAACTCCTCCCTGAGTTTTAATGAGAAGCTGGGTCGCCAGTCGACTTGGGACCGGATAGGCTCCTATCTGCTGAAAGTGATCTCCAATCACTCTCTGGAAAAGTCCCATTCCAAAGATCGCTCCGGAGGCATCAGAAGGAAAATAGGGGAAATGGCCGGTATAAGTTCTGCCATATTTAAATCCCTCTCTTTCGCTCTCAGCATATCGCTCTCGGGAAGTCTGTTCCAGTAAAGCCTTTGCTCGCCCAAGCGCACTGGTGGGGCTATAGGAAACCAGATATTGTCCCAACTGTTCGCGGGAACTCCAGGTCAAGGTGACAATATTGGAATCAGAACCGATCCAACCTTTTTGTTGTCGCAACTGCTGATAAATCACATCGTGCAGAATCCCCATCGTTCGAATGGTTCCCTCCGATTTTACCGGATCAAATTTTGGGGTTGGAAGAACCGCCATACGGAGTCCGTCTGATGTAGAGATCAGATTGGGAGTTGTCGGAGCAGCATCTTGTCCGGCTCCCATGTCTGGTGCACCTGCGAAACCGTTATAAAAATGAATCTGGGCATCTTTGCCTGTTTTCTGTCTTGCAAACTCTCTTGCCCGGTTGACTGCATCAATCACCTCTGTAGGGAGTGGATAACTTCCTTTATCATCAATCAATCTTCCACTCGCATCGACGCTGACAATATTCGCTCCCATTGTTTCACCCAATGCCTGAAGCGCGACTAATTTTTCCATTTCTCTCAATCGCATCGACGAGAGAGGTTCGTTTGGTTTTTTAGCCAAAATTTTTGCGGCACTTTGGGCATTTTTCTCTCCCATGAAATACCAGAGAACGATATTTTGATGTCCCGCGGCGAGCAGAAGAGTGGCAAACTGTCTTCCCATCTGACCGGTAGGGCCGAGAATCACAACCGGAGTATGGGGATCTTTCGCCACTGCCACAGCCAGTTGAGGAAGCAGATCGGCCGACTCGGTGAGACTTCTTTTGATTTCGGCAATTCCATTGGCAGTTTTAACTTCGAGAGCGTCATAAACCATTCTGGTTGGAGTGGCGGCAGCAAAGGCATCGAGTTTTGTGAGAATTTCAGGAATAGTTGTAGATGTAAAACGATGAGCAACAGGTGAAATTTCTGCTGGAGATGAAACTTCTGCAGCCATTGTACGAGCTGGATATATTCTTTCACTTACCAGCGAAGGAACTCCCATTGTCACCCGCATCGCTCCGATCGACCGGCAATGCTCAACGACCTGCTCAATCTGATCAGGAGTTTCGGTTCCAAAAATATGAATTCCCTCTTTCGGACCGATTCTTTTGACCAATCCACCCAACACCGAGCCCGGTCCGACTTCTACGAAAGTAGTCACTCCCAAGGCTAAAAGTTTTTGAACCGCCGGTTCAAAAAGAACGGGAGCCGGCATTTGTCGATCCAAGACCTCGAATGCTTTTGTGGAGGTTCCTTTCACCGCTGCATCAACCGTTGAAACGAGCGGAGTTCTCAACGGTTGATCAATCTCATGGAAAGGAAGTTCTCTCAAAAGAGGAGAGAAACGTCGTTGTGCCGCTTCCATCAACGGAGAATGGAAAGGAGCGCTCACCGGTAAAAGTTTGGTAATCACTCTTTTTCCACCTTTTACTCTTTCGAGAACCAGATTCACCGCTTCTCGATGACCTGAAATGACAAATTGTCCCCCTCCATTTTGATTCGCGATCACGACTGTCTGATTTTTTTCCTGGGAAACAGTGGCACAGATTTCAGCCAGCTTTACTGACTCAACCCCGATGACAGCCGCCATTGCCCCGACTCCTGCATGGACCGCCTCTTGCATGAATTGCCCCCTCTTGGAGACCAGATGGGGAGCGAAATTCATCGGAATCACTCCCAGTGCCGCCAAAGCCGAGAACTCCCCAAGACTATGTCCTGCAAAATAATTGGCCCGAACTCCCCGAAGAGCCAAAACTCCGGCAATCCCAACGCTCATGGTCAAGATGGCTGGTTGAGTGTTTTGGGTCAGATTCAAACCTGCTTCAGGCCCTTCTTGCATCAATTCTTTAAGTCCCGGAACCGCTTTTTCAGCGGTATCGACAATCTGGCGATAGGTAGGATCTGATAAAAGATCTCGTCCCATGCCGACTTTTTGGGAACCTTGACCTGGGAATAAGAAAGCGACTTGATGAGCGGGTGGTTCTCCCGTGGTGATTCGAGGTTCAATCGTTGTCACTTGAGTAGGGAGATCGGAAGAAGGGGGCACCTTAGCCGCTGAGGACTGAACCATTTGGGCTGCAAGTGCCTGCATTGTTGGAAAATGCTTTGCTGGCGGAGGAGGTCTGTTTTGTTGTTCATGTCTCGCATCTGATTCTCGCTGTTGACCCGAATGATCTCCACTGGCTGTTACTGCAGCTGTTGCAACGACATCTGCTGGAGCTGCAATCTCTTTTGGAGCTTCCGTCAGTTCGGTCAAGCTTTGCAATCGCATGACGAGCTGATTTTTTACCCCTTCTGCTTCATTGCCGCGAAGAGCCATCCCTTCAATTTTCCCGGAGGCATCTCTACGGGTATAATAGGTGAGCTCATCCCCAATCGCCGCGGTAGAAACCGGTTTGAATTTTGCTTTAAAAGCGGGATTTTCTCTTGGATGATTCGCATCGGCCGCATCTTTTAAATCACCCATGATTGCTACCCCGTGAAGAATTGGGGCACGCAGTTTCAAAGCGGCAGCTGCCTCTGGACTTAAATGAACCGCATTGTGATCTCCCGTGATTTGGGCAACTCTTCCCATTTCTGCTTCATGGACATTTCGATGAACAGGGGCTTTTGTCCATTGAGTCAGCTCTGTATCCGGAATAGTTTCTACGGCTCCGCCACTTAAATCTTGTGCTCCAACCATAAGAACAATTTCTGTGGTTGTATTTAACCCATTGGGATTTTGGATTTTTCCTTTGAGTTTTATTAAACCTTTGTAACGACCAGTAATAGGATCAAATCCTTTTGAGGGTGCAAAACAAGTTACCTCTACAGGAATTGCCTCACCCATGGGATGTGGTCGATAACTAATTTCAACACTTCCTTGAATCGGAGGGGATACTTTTTGGAGAAGAGCTACAGGATCGGCAGCAGCCTTGAATTCTTGAGCACTCGGTAGACGAATACCATATTGAGTGCCAATAATATCGATTGCACGAACGAGACTAGAGAACCCGACCAGTAGCGAAGGGGTATAACCTGCTGTAATCTCTGCTTTCCCACCGACCGTTTCTGCAAACCATTTTGCCTGAAGCGGGGTAGGTTGAGCGGTGAATCGGTAAACGCCATTGGTTTCTGTTACTTCGGTTGAACGCCCATTAATGGATCCCACCAAATCTTTTTCATGACGAATCACCTCTGAAACTAGTGATTGTGCCTCTTCACCCATCGACTGAGAACTAAACTCACCCTCAATACGATAGTGCAGCCGTCCTTCCTTATCGACCACCTCGGCAATCGCACGATCGTAAGAGTTCGGACGCTCGACTACAACAGTCAATTCACTCGGAGTCGGTGCCAGATGAGTATCCCCTCTGCCCTGCAACGAAAATCTTTCAAGGTGTCGCCATTTGCTGGATGCCCCATAACCGGCAAGAACCATCGCTTCTGTGGCAGCTATCAGGAGAGGGTCAACGGGGTTCAGTTTTTGAGAAGGTGATTCTCCACCAGCGCTGGCATTTGAATCGATCGTCACCCATATCGCCTCAAGACCAGTGGGGTGATAAGAAAATCCCAACCCGGTCATCCCGGGAGAATTCAAAGGGGAGAAAGCATCCGACTCTCCAGCTCTTTTGTACAGAGCCGTTTTGCGGGGGGTAGTCAGCGTTGGGTCAGAAGCAAGTTGGCGTGCAAAAGGAGTTGCATGATCAGGAAGCCGGGTTTCAGTATGTCTCCAGGAAATTGCCGCTACCGGTTCAGGCTCTTTTATCCGCCGCGGTATCTCCCCTTCAAACTCTACCGGCGTAAATGCTCCCTGTCTTTCAATGCGCAAAAGTTCAACGGCTCCCAAAGCATCTGGATGAATCTTTTCAGGAGGAACCGCTCGAGCCGCGACACGATCATTGTGATATAGCGGTTTTGTAAATTTCATTTCAAGCACTGCACCCGAGGGGAGAGAGGAACGTATTCCAAGGAACTGGGCTCCCACTGCTGCCATCACTCCCGGAGAGGTCAAGCTTCTGCGAGCTCCATCGGTATGAAGTGCCAGGGTATTATCAGGATTGAATTCAAATACGGCACCAGCAGTTCCAGTTCGACCTGAATTAAAGTGAGGATTAACTAGCTGCAGAAACGGATGTTGATTGCCACCATAAGGACTCCAGGCGATTTCAGAAGAATTTTCAGCAATATGAATTTTTCCACGGAGTGAATTTCCTTGTTCAGCCAACTGAAGATAATGCTCTAACAATCGATATCGATAATCAGGTTTTCCAGAGAGGGAGAGAGCCATTTCCAGCTTCACTCTTGCGTGGTTATAAACATGCCTTTCACCATATGAGAGAATATCTGTTACTGAATGGTAGAACTTATTGGTCAACGCTACAGAGTCTGACGGCCAATGCTCAGCCGAGACAATATGAATAGAGAATTGCCATTTTTCAGTAGCATGTTCAGCAAGACATCCAATCGGGTATGCTCTCATCTGAAAGCCACCGAGATAATCTGAAAAAGAGGGGTCTGCTGCTATCACAAGATGATCTCTTCGTGCATAGGTAGGGAGATGGTTCCACTCATGTAGATGATCATGATAATCCCACTGAGCTGCTTCTTCAGCAGAAAGCACTCTTTTAATTTTGGGAGCAGGAGCAGTGACATCTTCAATCTGAACAATTTCCTTCCCAGCAATTTCGACAATCAAAGGAAGAACTTTTAATTCTCCCGGGGAGAGAGGAAGAGATTTTGGACGCATGATTCTGAGCTTATCGCTCCAAGAAAGCTCTCGAACTGGTGCTGAGACTGCTGGGCTTTCTCCCGCTGCTGCTATTACAGAAGTGGGAGGAGTAAATTCTCCCTCTTTATTACCAGTCATGAAAAGCGAATTCCCCCCTTTTTGCGTGAGACCTTTTTGCTCATTCGCCTGATGGAGAGCTGCTTCTATCGGCATTTCATTGGCTGATCTGGGAGCGAACGCTCCTTGCAGGGTGGTTCGAATCGATTGCAACCATCCTTGCGGAATCTCGGTTCGGGTCGGAGTTTTGTGCAGAGATTCTGCCAAATGGATCTGCGCATTCATCATCGTAATCTCATGACAGCTCAGCCGGGTGATCCCGGCTCCCACCATCATTTGACAAGAACTCATCTGCGCATAAAGCAAACGAGTATAAATCCCCCCTGTCTGAACTTCGCTGAATCCCAAACTGGCGGAAAGATCCTGTGAACAGAGCACGGCGACATCCTGGAACATCTGCTGAACAATAAATCCTCCACCCAATTTTCCAGCCCCTTGTGAAAAGGCGACCATCAGGGTGGAAGAGGCGGATCCGCGGAAAAGATTGGCGGTTTGAAGAGATCGGGTTTCGAGAAATTCTGGGGCGATATGAAACATTGCCCCTTCACTGATGACTTTTGCGGAGAAGGTGAGCGCCTTGGTGGCAAAGCTTGAGGTTCCGAAAAGTTTTGAGCAGAGGGAGAACGCCTTGAATCCGAAGAGGGAGCCGCAGAGATTCGCGGCGGAGGCACCGATCAGCATCGACGGTCTGAACGCCTCAGTGCAGAACATCTGGAGGGTTTGGGAAAGTGCCAGATTGTTTTCACTCAAGCTTGTTTCGCATTGAAGGTTCATCGAAACCAGTGTGTTGGAAATTCCAAGTTCAGACATAAAAAAATCTCCTTTGGTAAAAAGATAAACAAAAATTGAATTGGTAAGAGCTCTTCGGAGGAAAAAAAAATAAGTTGCTAAAAAAATTGATAAAAAATTGATAAAAAATCGCGTAAGGTAAGGCTCCAACAAAATTGTGCAACAACTTTAATCAAAGGGGGGATCCGATGTTTTCTCATTTCAAAAAAACCGCAATTTTCATTTTTCTCATTCCATTTTTTTCATTCGGTTTTATCCGATCTGCCGAGAGCTGCTCCTTGGTGAAATGGATAACCCAAGAGATGTCGGTAGTCGTCGGGCGCACTCTCGACTGGGCCGACAATCTCGGAACGAATTTATGGATTTTTCCGCGGGGTATCGATCGAAACGGTTTGGTGGCAGAAAACCGACTTCAGTGGAAATCAAAATATGGAAGCCTTATCGCCTCTGCCTATGATGTTGGAACAGCGGATGGAATGAATGAAAAAGGACTTTCAGCCCACATGCTCTGGTTGACCGAGGCAGATTTTGGAGTGCGAAATCTGAAGCTTCCCGGACTAGCGGTCAGTTTGTGGCCCCAATATTTTCTCGATAATTTTTCTTCTGTGAATGAGGCGATCCGCTACTTTGAAAAAAATGAATTTCAGCCGGTGACGGCAAAATTTGGTCCCAAAAATGTAACTGCGACAGTCCACCTGGCTCTTGAAGATGCGAGCGGTGATTCAGCGGTCATCGAATATATCGATGGAAAACCGAAGATTTGGCATGGCAAAGAATATTCGGTGATGACGAATTCTCCTCCCTATGAAGTTCAATTAAAAAACCTGAAACAGTACAAGGGATTTGGAGGATTAAAACCGCTTCCAGGGGCTGGAAGTCCAGGAGACCGCTACGTGCGGGCCGCTTATTATCTGAAACATCTTCCGAAACCAGAAACAACTCGTCAAAAGATCGCTGCAATCTTTAGTGTGATTCGAAACGTTTCCCAACCTTTTGGACTGTCGGAGGATGGAGCTCTCTATTCGTCCCCCACGTATTGGAGGACGGTGAGTGATTTGACCGATCGAGTTTATTATTTTGAATCGACGATGAGCCCTTATCTGATCTGGATTAATTTGAAGGAGTTGAATTTTAAAGAAGGTTCCTCGGTTTTGAAACTCGATCTGGCAAATCATCCAGATCGATTGGGAGATGTCACAAAAGAATTTGCTCCGACAAAGGCTTTTGAGTTTGCGAGGCCATAAGATGAGCTATTCAATTTTTACTTGAAGCTTATAAGAAGCATTTTTACGACTGCCTCCGACGACGATGACATAATCACCTGACAGAGCGGTTTTTCCTTTCCACTCGGTTGCGTCATCCAGCTCGGAGGCTTTTTTTAGATATTCTTTGGTTTTGGCGTAATAAATTTGGAAAACGGCATTATGTTCTAATGAAGAAATATGAACGGCCAACTTTTGGTTTCCCTTGATATTGAGTTGATAAAGGTCTCTTTCCCCACGAATCACGACCCCTTTGACGATAGCGGAGTTTTTGCCTGGCAAAAATTTTATACTTTTAATATTTTCTTCGTTTCCAAAACTTTTCGAAGAAACCAAGAAGCATTGAAAAAGAATGGCAAAAGCAGAGATGGAGA
>CAZSRQ010000035.1:0-17915 GCA_964609335.1 uncultured Pseudomonadota bacterium | reverse complement strand
GGACATGGTGAGCGTAGTCGAACCATCAATTTGGATTTACGCAAGAGATCTAATGTTTATTTACTGGCAGGCGGAAGAAAGCAAATGAAAAATGTCTCTACTTCTTAAGAACTCTCGGCAAAATTCGAAACCAGAACCTCTCTCCCTTTTGCTCCATCGGCAGGACCAACGATTCCTTCGGCCTCCATCCTCTCAATCATCCGGGCCGCACGGTTATAACCGATTCGGAGACGTCGCTGAACCATGGAAATCGAGGCTTGGCGGGTTTCAGTGACTATAGCAACCGCCTGATCATAGAGCTCATCCTCCATATCCTCCAAAGGGAATTCTTCTTTGGTCTCTTTATATTCCAGAATCGACTCATCATAAACCGGCTTCGCCTGCTTTTTCAGATGATCAACGACTCGGGTGACTTCCGCATCGGAAACATAGGCACCATGCAGTCGCGAGAGTTTCGCAATCCCGGGCGGGAGAAACAGCATGTCTCCCGAACCGAGCAAGGTTTCAGCCCCTCGGCCATCGATGATCGTTCGGGAATCATGGGCTGACGAGACTTTAAAAGAGATACGGGCAGGAAAATTCGCCTTGATGATCCCGGTGATGACATCGACTGATGGACGTTGAGTGGCAAGCACCAGATGAATACCGGCCGCTCGAGCCATTTGAGCCAATCGGGTGATCGCCTCTTCGACCTCGCGACCTGCCACGATCATCAAGTCAGCCAATTCATCGATGATGATCACGATAAACGGAAGTTTTTGATCATGCTTCAGCGCAGGAGCTTCGAGATGATCGGGTTGTGGAACCTGTTGATCTTTCAACAATCCTTTTTCAATCTTTTTATTGTAACCGGCCAAATTTCTCGTTTGGGCATGAGACATCAATTTGTAACGTCGCTCCATTTCAGCCACCGCCCAACGAAGCGCAAGCGCCGCTTTTTTGGGGTCAGTGACGACCGGAAGCAGCAGATGTGGAACCCCCTGATAAATCGAAAGCTCGAGCATTTTGGGATCGACGAAAATAAAACGTACCTCTTCCGGAGTTGCCCGATAAAGCATCGAAAGAATCATCGAGTTGAGACAGACCGATTTACCGGTTCCGGTGGCACCTGCGACTAATAGATGAGGCATTTTTTGGAGATCGCTAATAAAGGGAAGCCCTTCAATATCTTTTCCGAGTGGAAGCGTCAACTTTGACTCCGCTTTTTGAAATTTGGTATCGGCCAGCAGCTCTTTCAGATAAACGATTTCCCTCGTATGATTCGGGATTTCAATTCCAACCGCCGCTTTCCCCTGCAGATGAGAGACGATACGGACGGAACGCCCTCCCATATTCAACGAAAGATCATCTTCAAGGCCGACAATTTTTGAAACCTTCACCCCCGCCGCCGGCTCAAACTCATACATGGTAATCACTGGGCCCGGGTGAATTTCAGTGACTCTTCCTTCAACTCCATAATCGAGTAATTTTTTCTCGAGGATTTTCGAATTCATCTTGAGCGATTCTTCATCAATCGGCGTTGTCGGTTTTTCAATCGCATCGAGCAGGCTTAATGGGGGAAGAACATACCCTTTCATCATTTGAGTAAAAGAGAGTTGATCTTCCATTTTTTTCGCACTCTCCTGGGAATCAATCCGTTGAAAAACTTTCGGTTCTGAAGAAACCGGTTCTGTAGCCAGATTCAACTTTTCACTCTCCGGTTTTTCTTTGGGAGTTGGAGGTAAAATTTTTGAGATCTTTTCTGATAAAAGACTTTCAGCTTTTGGGATGGAAATTTTTACGATCTCTTTCTTCTTTGCTTCTTCAAGAGCGGTCTGTTTTGCTTTCTGCTGTTTTTTGAACTCTCGATATTTTTCAAGACTTTTTCTAATTCTGGCACCATAAATGACACTCAACGATTTCAATTTGAGAGTGGAAGCAACTAAAAATCTTTTTAAAAAGATTGCCACAGTCGCAACCGAGACTCCGGTTCCCCAAACAAAAGCGAGCAATCCGAGGGCTATCACCGCCAGATAAGATCCAACCGGATTCAGATAATAGCGAAGGGGTTCGGCAATCGACGCACCCAAAAAACCGCCCGCATCGACCAGCTCTTCTGAAAGATGAACGGTTTTCCACTGAAGCTGACAGAGAACCGACGCCATCCCCAAAAAGAAGAGCAGAAGAACAATTTGAGTGAGCCTAAAAAAACGGTAGGTTTTTCGAAAACAGGAAACGGCAATCAGTGAAAAAACAAAAATAAAAAGATAAGAGGCAAGACCGACAGTGCGGATCAATCCATCTGCCGTATAAGCACCGACCAATCCACCGAGATTGCTGATTTTTAAAACCGGTTTCGAGGAACCAAAGGATGGATCGAGGGGAGAATAGGAAAAAAGGGAAAGCGCAACAAAGAGCGACAACGCAATAAAAAAAATCCCCATCACCTCGCTGCGACGCGCAGGAGAAGCTTTAGAGTTTAGCTCTCTTTTACTTCCTTTCTCTTTAGACAACGCCATATGAAATGGAGATGGTTCAATCTCCGCTCCTTTTTATATTTATAATAATAAGCTCCTCCCTTTGTAAAAGGGTCAGCGTCGCCAAAGGCTATGCTCGCCTTGCTGAAGCTCTGGCGAAGCAGGCCGACGGAGCGAGGTCGGGAGGGATTTATTGCAAGGAATATAAATATAGCTCCAATCAACCTCTAGCAGTAAATCCCCCTTCATCCCCCTTTTAAAAAGGGGGAAAGAATTTAAATACTAATCCGCCTGTTTTCTCAAAAAAGTCGGAACATCATATTCGTCTTGGTCAGGATCAATCGCCCCGATCTCGGCGACTATCTTTTTGATGTCATGATATTCGATATGTCTTTTGGGAAACTCTTCAACCGTTTCGACTTCAGAGCTGTAGCTAAAAGAGGCGGTGGCAGTCCCTTTTGGATTATAAGCAGGAGAATGGCTTTCAACCTCAGCCTGAGAGGAGGAAGGAGCATAGCTGTTTTTTTCGTAACTCGGGTAACTGCCAGAGGAGTTTTCTTCACCAGAAGCACTTTGTTTAATCGGAGTCGTGTAAGAATTCGAATAAGTCCGTTCTGCCGGCTGAGTATTAAAATTGGTTCGGGTCGTTCCATTATAGCTGGAGGTAGCGGTTTTATATTTTGGGTAAGAGGAACTGACCGGGGCGTAATTTCCTTTTTTTACCCCTTTCGAAAATCCGGTGGCGATGACGGTGAGCCGGATATCTTCCTTCATTTTTTCATCGATGACTGCTCCAAAAATAATATTCGCATCTTCATGAGCCTCTTGTTGGATCAGTTTGGATGCCTCGTTCACCTCATAAAGACTCATGCTCGCTGGCCCGGTCACGTTAATGATAATTCCGGTTGCGCCGTTAATCGAAACATTTTCAAGAAGTGGAGAGGAGATCGCCTTTTGAGCCGCCTCGATCGCCCGATTTTCTCCGGATCCGGTGCCAGTTCCCATCAGAGCCATTCCCATTTCACCCATGATGGTTTTCACATCGGCAAAATCAAGATTGATCAAACCGGGAATTGTAATGAGATCTGAGATTCCCTTTACAGCCTGCAGAAGAACCTCATCCGCCATTTTAAAGGTATCAACCATCGGCGTATCTTTGCCGGCAACCTGAAGAAGCCTTTCGTTGGGGATGACAATCAGGGTGTCGACATTTTCTTTTAACGCCTCAATTCCAAGCTCTGCCTGTCTTGCCCGTTTTCTCCCTTCAAAAGCAAAAGGACGGGTGACCACTCCCACCGTTAACGCGCCAATCTCTTTGGCAATTTTTGCGATGACCGGAGCAGCACCCGTGCCAGTTCCGCCCCCCATGCCGGCGGTAATAAAAACCATATCAGAACTTTCCAGAATCTCAGTCAGCGACGTTTGATCTTCCATCGCTGCATTTTTTCCCATTTCGGGATTTGCCCCTGCCCCGAGCCCTCGGGTCAACTCTTTTCCGATTTGGACTTTTACCTTCGCCCCACTCGAACGAAGCGCCTGAATATCGGTATTCGCTGCGATAAACTCAACCCCTTCGAGTTCGGAGCGAATCATGGTGTTGACCGCATTACTTCCACCTCCACCGACTCCAATCACCTTGATTTTTGCGTTTTGACCCAAGTCTTCTTCAAATTCGAACATAAAACCTCCTTAAAAAATTTCTCCGAACCATTCTTTCATTCGATCTTTGACTTTTGAATAAATATTTCCATCTCTCACTTTAAAACGGCTCGCACTTTGTGTTTTAGATCCCCAAAGAACCAGACCAACTCCCGTGGCGTACATCGGGCTTTTGACGACGTCGACCAATCCCCCGATTCCTCTTGGCGCTCCTCGGCGAATCGGCATATTGAAAACCTGTTCAGCCAATTCAGTCATCCCTTCAAGAATCACGCTTCCACCGGTTAAAACGATTCCGGAGGAAATCCGATTTTCAAAACCTGACTTCGTAATTTCCTGCTGAATCAGGGTAAAAATTTCTTCGACGCGAGGTTCAATAATTTCAGCGAGAATTTGTCGTGATAAAATACGAGGCTTACGTCCACCGACACTCGGAACTTCAATCGTCTCATCTTTTTGAACCATCGAGGAGAGCGCTGATCCATATTTCTGTTTGATTCTCTCTGCCTCAGCCGCCGGAGTTCTCAACCCCACTGCCACATCGTTGGTAATATGATTTCCACCCAACGTCAAAACCGAAGTGTGAACCACAGCCCCTTCTGAGTAGATGACAATATCGCTCGTTCCCCCGCCAATATCAACTAAGGCGACCCCTAACTCTTTTTCCTCTGAAGTCAATACCGATTCTCCGGAAGCGAGAGGTTGTAAAATAATATCATTTACATTCAGACCACATCGATTGGCACATTTCACAATATTTTGCGCACTGGTAACCGCCGCAGTGACGATATGGACTTTAGCTTCGAAGCGAACGCCGGACATTCCGATTGGCTCTTTGATTCCATCTTGACCATCGACAATATATTCTTGGGGGATGACATGAATGACTTCTCGATCGAGAGGAATAGCAACTGCCTGAGCCGCATCAATCACACGAACCACATCATTTTCTCTTACTTCTTTGTCTTTGACCGCCACAATTCCATGACTGTTCAAACCTTTGATATGACCGCCGGCAATTCCGGCAAAAACCGAGGTAATATCACAACCGGCCATCAGCTCTGCCTCTGAAACTGCCTTTTTGATCGACTCAACCGTCGATTCGATATTGATGACTACCCCTTTTCGAAGCCCGCGGGAAGGATGAGAGCCGATCCCGATAATATCAATTCCATCTTCTGTGACCTCACCGACAATGGCAGCCACTTTTGTTGTTCCGATATCAAGACCAACCACCAGTTCACCTTTTTTCATTATGGATCACCCCGTATAATAATATTTAAGTGCGCATGGACATGCGCCCCTACATCGTCAAAATTACTTTTCCATCGTAGTTTAAATCAATTGCAGAAAAAGAACGACCCATTTTATCTAATTTTTGCATTGCCGAGGCGAGTCTTTTCAATTTCAAATCAAAATCATTAAATCCAAACAAAATCTTCACCTGTTTTTTTTCTGGAAAAACAGTAAAACCGCTCAGGGAGTCATAGGTAATTTCTGAAACCCCTAAAAGATGGTTAAATTCGGTTTTTTCGTATTTTTTTAACAGCTCAACCGCTTGCAAAATCGACTCTTTCATTTCTGATGGATTCTGTTCGATCTCGTCACGACTGATTCCTGTGAGAACAGGAAAATCTTTTGAATCTGTTTTGTCTAACTCTTTGAAAATTTTTCCGGTAGAACTGACGTAATACCATCGATTTAGATTTAAAATTAATTTCGGCTCATAGGGGATCACCTGAATGACAATAGTACCCGGAATTTTTCTTTTTACCCGAATATGATCTAACGACAAATTTTCTTTTAAATGAGAAACCACTTCTGCGAGATTGACCGAAAAAAGAGGGATTCCTTTTTGTAGCCGACTCTCACGAATTACCGCTTCTATTTCTGATTCTTTTTGAACCCCTTTTACTTCAATCGATTTGAGTTTGAAAAACCCAAAATGTGGGAGAAGAAAATATACAATAATTGGCAAAGCGATAAGAGACAAAAAACCAAAAACTATCTTAATTTTTCTTTTTTGAGATTTTTTTTTTACGTTGCTTCGATTAAAAAGAGGCATTTCCCTATATTATTTACACCTCATTTATTTTTCAGTCGAGCAGAATCTAATATTTTCTCCACTAAATCTTCAAAAGAAATTTTTTGCTCTGCCGCCGCTTTCGGAATGAGTGAAGTTTCTGTCATTCCCGGAATGGTATTGATCTCGAGAAAGAAAATTCTCTCCGAAGAGTCGATCATGTAATCGGCCCTCGCAACCCCTTCACATCCCAACTCCTGATAAATTTCAGAAGTAATCGTTTGAATCTCTTTGGTCAGCGAAGCAGAAAGGGGAGCGGGAACCAAATACTCGGTCGCCCCTTTGGTATACTTCGAATGAAAATCATAAAATCCACTTTTAGGAACTACTTCAATAATCGGCAACGGTTCGCCATTTAAAATTCCGGCGGTGACTTCTCTTCCCTGAATAAACTCTTCAACCAAAATTCTCGAATCAAATTCAAGTGCAGAAGAGATCGATTTTTCAAGTTCGGAACGATTTTTAACAATCGTAATTCCGAGGGTTGAACCTTCTCTCGAAGGTTTTACAATCACCGGATAGGAAATGGAAAAATTTTCCAGAAAATTTTGAACCGAAGAATAATTTTTATCAAAATAGCTGAAAGCTGGAGTTAAAAATCCTCTTTCCTGAAGCATTCGCTTGCAGAAGATTTTATCCATCGCTAGGGCGGAAGAGAGCAGACTGGAACCGGTATAGGGAATCTGCATCATTTCAAGACACCCCTGAACCACCCCATCCTCACCATACTTGCCATGCAAAACAATAAAGGCGACTTCGGCTTTTTCAGCCCGCAGTTTTTCGGGCAAGGAGGAATCGACATCGATCTCGACAATCTCATATCCTTTTCTTCGAAGCCCTTCGGCAACCGCCCGACCGGAGCGGAGCGAAACTTCTCTTTCACCCGATAATCCCCCCATCAAAACTGCCACTTTTTTATCTTTAAATTGGGACATAATTTATTCTTCTCCTACAATTTTGACTTCGGCCTCCAAACGAATGGCAGCCTGTTCTTTCACTTTATCTTTGATCAAACCGATCAAGGCAATCACATCTTTGGCGGTTGCCCCCCCTTCATTCACAATCCAGTTGGAATGTTTCTCAGAAACCCTTGCTCCCCCCACCCGAATCCCTTTTAAACCGAGCTCCTCAATCAATTCGGCGGCAAATTTTTTGGGAGGATTCTTGAAAACGCTTCCCATGCTCGGCTCTCCGAGAGGTTGGGTTTCGTGACGCCGTTTCTGAAAAAATGAAATATGTTCGGCCACTTTTTCAGGAGTCGAACGGGTCAGTCTCAAGGTTACCTGAATCGCCACTTCGGATCGGGGAATTTTAAAAGATCGATATTCAAACTTTAACTGTTTTTTCTGATAAGTTTTTAATTCACCACTCGAACCGATCACCACGACACGCTCGATTTTTTCCCCGATTTCCCCTTCGCGGGTTCCGGCATTCATGATCAACGCCCCACCCACCGTGCCGGGAATTCCATACAAGCTTTCCATGCCGGAAAAACCTTGTTGCTTGGAGAGTTCGACGACTTTTGCGAGAGAGACCCCCGCTTCAACCTCGAGAAATATCTCATCCTTCTGCTCTTCGAATTTGAAATTATTTAAACAGCGGTTCAATTTGATCACAAACCCACGAATTCCACCATCTCGAATCAATAAATTACTTCCATTTCCGATAATGAAATAGGGAATTTTATAATTCTTACAAAATTGAATCCCTTTCTTTAACTCCCCGAGGCTGGTGGGATAAAAAAAGATGTCGGCAGGCCCCCCACTTTCACTGTTGTATAACGGGCAAGCGGTTCATCAAAAAGGATTTCATCCGGAAACTGCTCAGATAATATTTTTTTTAGGGATTGGTTTAGCATGATGGAAAAGAGGTTAGGGGTCGGGAGTTAGGAGTCGGAGGGTTATCATTAAAAATAAAAACTCAAAACCATCAACTCCCAACCCCTAACTCCTAACTCCTAACCGTTTTTTCTTCATTCTAAATTGTTGTGCCAGCTTTCGTCCAACCTGAAAAATATCCCCTGCTCCCAGAGTGACCACGACATCATCCGGCTGAATCAATTCAGACGCCTGACTCATCAACTCTTCTTTATTTTGGCTAAAATAGATTTTGTTTTTCGTGCTCTCAATTTTCAGTGCATTCGCAAGTTTTTGACCGCTAATCCCTTTGATCGGCTCTTCTCCAGCGGCATAAATCTCTGTGAGAAGCAAAATATCGGTATTTCCAAACGCCTTTTGAAACTCCTCAAACAGATCGCGAGTTCTCGTATAACGATGCGGTTGAAAAAGAGTAATCAGTCTCCGGTCGGGAAAAGCAATTTTCAGAGCCGAAAGAGTCGCTTTAATCTCTTCAGGATGATGTCCATAATCATCGACAATCATCACTTTCGGATTTTGGTAAACCACTTCCATTCTTCTTTCGATCCCCTTAAAAAGATCGAGCCCTTGGACCATTTTCTTGAACGGAATTTCGAGTTCATTGGCAACCGCAATTGCCGCCAACGCATTGTAGACATTATGAAGCCCGGCAAGCTTCAGTCGTACCACTCCGAGTTTTTTTTGCTGATGATAAACCTCGAACGTCGCTTGAAAACCTTTTTGGGAAATTTCCCGTGCATAAAAATCAGCGGTATCGTCTAGACCGTAAGTCACCACCTTCTTTTTAATTCTCGGGATAATTTCTTTGACGGTTGGATGATCGACACAGGCAATCACCGATCCATAAAAAGGAACTTTATTGGCAAACTGCACAAAGGTCGATTTCAAATCTTCAAAATCTTCGTAATGATCGAGATGTTCCGGATCAATATTGGTGATGACCGCAATCGTTGGATTCAGCTTCATAAACGAACCATCCGATTCGTCTGCCTCAGCGACCAAAAACTCCCCTTTTCCCAATTTCGCATTGGAATGAAAGCTTTTCACCCTCCCCCCAATCACCACGGTTGGATCGAGATCGGCATGATAAAGAACATTTGCTACGAGTGAAGTGGTGGTCGTTTTTCCATGGCTTCCCGCAACCGCTACCCCATATTTCATCCGCATCAGCTCCGCGAGCATTTCGGCTCGGGGAATCACCGGAATCCCCTTTTGAATCGCTGAAACCCATTCGGGATTTTGCGGTTTTACCGCTGAGGAGATCACCACAACATCGGCCCCTTCTACCTGGGAAGAGCGATGTCCATAAAAAATCTTGACCTTTTTTTTACTTAAACGCCCAGTCAACGGGGTTTTCTTCATATCAGAACCGCTGACTTTATAGCCAAGATTTGCCAGAACCTCGGCAATTCCGCTCATGCCTATCCCACCGATTCCTATGAAATGAATATGTCGAATTCGTTTGAACATAATCTTTACTTTCTTTTTAGTAAATCCTCCACAAGAGCAATCTTAAAAAGAAAAAATCCTCAATCTTTGGGCCGGTAAATCTAATAAAACCATCTATAAATATGAAAAGTAGGATCACAAAGATTGAGGATTTTTTCTTTTTAAGATTGCTACACACCTCTCCACAATCTCTTCCGCCGCCTCCGGCTTTGCAAGGCTCTTCGCATTCTTCCCGATTTTTTGCAACTCTTCTGGATGATCCATCAAATCACAAATCTGAAAAGCGAGTTTCTCTGCATTTAACTCCTCGGGCAGAATCATTCGGGCCGCCCCTTTTTGGGCCAACTCCAACGCATTCATCTTTTGATGATCATCCGCTGCATAAGGATAGGGAATCAGCAGAGAAGGTTTTCCAAGGATCTCAAGTTCGTTGATTGTACCAGCTCCCGATCTCGAAATCACCAAATCTGCTTTGAGATAATAATTTTGAATCTCGTGGATAAACTCCAGCACCTCCGCCTGAAAACCGATTTTGTGATACGCTTCTCTCACCTTTATCGCATCCGATTTTCCGGTCTGGTGAATAAAACAAAACTTCTCTTGAATGGGATAGAGCAAATTCGCCACCTCCATCATCGTTTCATTAATCGAGTGTGCGCCTTGAGATCCTCCTAAAATAAGTATGTTGAAACAATTCATCCTCTCCCCTGGCAGGAGAGGAGTGGAGAGAGGGAGAATATTCTCAAAAAATTTTTTACGAATCGGATTTCCGGTCAAAAAAGTTTTCTTTTTCGGAAAAAAACCTTTTGCATTCTCAAAAGCGATAAAAATCAGATCGGAAAATTTGGATAGAATCCGGTTGGTAAGTCCTGGAACCGAATTCTGCTCATTGATGGCGGTTTTAATTCCCAGAATTTTCGCCATCAACACAATCGGTCCAGAGGCATATCCACCAATTCCAAAAACAAGATCCGGCTTTTCTTTTTTCAGCAAGGAGTAGGATTTTAAACAAGCTTCGGGAACCTGAAGCAATGTTTTCAGGCGATGAAACACCCCTTTCCCCTTCAGCTGCTTGATCGGAATAAACTCCAATCGATAGCCTTCTTTCGGAACCATCTCTTTCTCAATTCCATAAGCGGTCCCCACGAAAAGAATTTCGATCGGATGATCGGCCGATTTTCTTTTCAAAAATGCCTCGGCAAGTGCAAATCCACAAAAAAGATGCCCGCCAGTTCCACCGCCGGCAAAAATGATTTTCATGGAACCCCATTTCTGGATTCGCGACCGATTTGGGAAGTAATATTGAGAAGAATTCCTGCACAAGTTCCCATTACAATCAGGGAAGTTCCGCCGTAGCTGATAAAAGGGAGAGGAAGTCCTTTGGTCGGAAGCAATCCCATCACCACCCCAAAATTGATCAGAGACTGTACCGCCAAAAGAGTGGAAATGCCGAGCGCCAGATACATTCCGAAAAGATCAGGAGCTTTGATTGAAGCACGAAATCCGCGGGCAACCAAAACCACAAAAAGAGAGACCACAAACAAAACCCCCAACAATCCCAACTCTTCTCCGATCACCGACAGAATAAAATCGGTATGCGCAGCGGGAAGATAAAACATTTTCTGTTTTCCCTGTCCCAATCCCAACCCCCAAATCCCTCCCCGATTAAACCCCATATAGGATTGGATAATCTGAAAACCGGAGTCGGACATATGCGTCCAAGGATCAAGAAATGCCAGAATTCTCTGTCGACGATAATCGACTGAAAAAATCAGAAAATATAAAGCAGGAATTGCTAACAAAACTCCCGTTGCCATATAGGAAAGCTTGGTCCCTCCCACAAACAACAAAATCATGAAAACGACCCCGAGCGTAAAAGTCGTGCCGAGATCTTTTTGGATCAGGACAAGTCCCATCATCAATCCAACCACCAGAATATGAGGGAGAATTCCGGTTTTAAAACTTTCCATTTTCTCCCGTTTTTTTGCGAGAGAATAGGCCATGAACAATAACAGCGAGAGTTTGATCATTTCAGAAGGTTGAAAAGAAAATCCGGCAAGTGAAATCCAGCGACGCGCGCCACCCGCTTTCACCCCAATTCCGGGGATAAGAACCAAGGCGGTCAAAAAAAGCGACACAAACAAAAATGGATAAACCAGTTTCCAATAAACCCTGTAATCGACTTTGATGCCGACAAACATGAAAGTGACCGCGAGAAAGGCAAAGATCACCTCTTTTTTGAGATAATAATAACTATTATGAAATTTTTCCTGGGCAAGAATCGCCGAAGAGGAATAAACCATCGTCACCCCGACGGAGATGAGGAGTAGAACGGAAATCAAAATCCAGTAATCTATTTTGCGAGAGGTCATAAATTTTAGAATACAGAAATCAGAAAACAGGAATCAGAATAAAAAAGAAAAATCTTATTCTCACTTCTGATTTCTGACTCCTAACTCCTTCTTACAGCTCCTTCACCCATTTCTGAAACTCATCCCCTCGATGCTTGTAGTCCCTAAACATATCAAAACTGGAGCAGGCAGGTGATAATAAAACAACGTCTCCATTTTCAGCAAGACGATGACAAATCAAAACCGCCTCCTGCATGCTCGACGCTTCTTTGATCGGAACAATCCCTTCAAACGCCTCTTTAATTTTTTGCTTCGCCTCTCCAATCAAGACCAATTTTTTTGCCTTGTTCCGGATTAAAGAACGGAGAACCCCATAATCCCCCCCCTTGTCTTTTCCTCCCAAAATCAGAACCACCGGATCATTAAAACTGGCCAGAGACATCGCCACCGCCCCAATATTCGTCCCCTTGGAATCATCAAAATAACGAACCCCGTTCAGATCTCTCACAAACTCCAAACGATGGGGAAGAGACCGAAAATTTTCCAGGGTTTTCTGGATCACCTCTGGTGAAATTTTGGCAGTTTCAGCCACCGCAATCGCTGCCATCATGTTTTCAATGTTATGCAAACCGTGCAAAGTCGCTTTTTTCAGTGAATACTCTTTTTTGTTTTTGGACAACTGCGACTCGATAATATCTGTCGATCTCCAGAAAATTCCTTCGGTTGTTTCAGTCGAACTAAAAGGAATTTTATTACTTTTCGCCTCTGAAATTGTTTTTAGAATATGGACATCATTTTTATTGTAGATAATAAAATCTTTTTCCGTCTGATTCAAAAAAATTCTCGCTTTGGCCAAGGCATATTCCTGAATATTTTTATGACGATCAAAATGATCATCGGTAATATTCAAAATCACCGCAATTTGGGGATGAAATATCTCGATGGTCTCAAGTTGAAAACTGCTCACTTCAAGAATAGTCCAGTCTGGATCCGGATTTTCATCGATCAACTGAAGCCAAGGAGTTCCCAAGTTTCCACCCACAGAAACATTTAGTTTTGCCTCACGAAAAATGGCACCCACCAACTCTGTGGTAGTCGATTTTCCGTTCGTTCCTGTAATGGCAATTATAGGAGAATTCGAAAAATAAGAGGCAAACTCAAGCTCCCCAAAACATTTTACATTTCTTTTTTTTGCTTCTCGGATCACAGAATGATCAGGAGCAATGCCAGGACTGGCAATAAGAAAATTGATTTTACTCCAATCAATTAAATGAAGATCCCGACTTGAAAAAACAGGAATATTTTTCTCTAAAATTTTTTCCTTCAAAGGAAGTTTTGCGATGGGAAGATCATCCACACCAATGACTGTTCCATCCCGTTTGAGAATAAAATGAATGGCGGCAAGTCCTGTTTTTCCCAGACCCAAAATTAAATTTTTTTTTCCTTTTATTTCCATCCGAAGATTTACCTTTTACTCCTCTTCTTCCCTGGCAGGAGAGGGAGAAAAACATGGAACAAACAACCCGTTCACAAATTCATTCAGAACAGGGAATTGTCGTTCATTATACTCAAAACTTCTTGTGGTTTAATGCAGAAAAAATAGAATATTGGAAAGTAAAATCAGTAGAGGAGAGAAAAAAGCAAGTCCAACTAATTGCACTTTGAACTTGCTTGATGAGGATCTAACGCTCGGATTTGAGACTGATAAGGCTCTGGAAGCCAGTCAATCGAGGCAACCTGGCGAAAAAACTTGTGGGCCAAATTCAACTCTTTTGAATGTCCATGCCTATTTTTAATTCGAAGCTGAGAAGTGATGATCTTTTTAAGACTGTTTTGACCACCCTTCGATTCGTTCTGTTTCATATTTTTTTCCTTTCTTAAACCAACTTTCATATTCAACCTTATGTATGGTAAACATGCTGACGCGATGTGTCAATATATAAAATAAAAATAATCTTTTTTATAAAAAAATTCATCAAACAACAACCATATGAAATTATTTGATTATTTTAATTAGATTGGTTTTAAGACAAATAAAGAGTCGTTTTTGAAAGAACTAAAACAAACCCTTTCAAATTGATATGCATTCTTCAATTTTTGAACAGAAACTTGGCCAAACAGCTCCACCCCTTCTCTTCCGATAACAATGGGGGCAATAAATAGCCAAAACTCATCGAGTAAATCGTGCTCTAGAAATGTTGAATTAAGAGTTCCCCCTCCTTCGACTAAAAGGGATAAGATTCCCGATTTACCCAATTGAACCAATAAGTATCGCAAATCAACGAATCCATTGGAGGATTTTCGACAAAAAACAAACTCAACTCCCCTGTGTTGGAATAATTTAACTTTAGGGTTCTGATGCTCGGTCGCCAAAGTTGCAATCATGGTTGGATATTTCTCAAGATTTTTAAAAAGATGAAGAGTGGAAGGAAGTTTTAAATGGGAATCAATCACAATTCTGAGAGGGGATTTTCCTTTGACAGATCGGACAGTCAAGTGGGGATTATCTTTTAACGCGGTATTACCCCCCACCAAAATAGCATCCACTTTTGATCTCAGCTGATGAACTTTTTTTCTCGATTCTTCTCCGGTAATCCAATGAGAATCGCCACTTTTTGTTGCAATCTTTCCATCCAAAGAAATGGCTGATTTTAAAATTACATAAGGAATTTTGGTGACGATCCATTTCTTATAAGCACGGATCAGACTTTCACATTCTTCTTTTAAACAGTTTACTTCGATTTTAATTCCATTTTTTTTTAGGTGTCTAACCCCTTTACCGTTGACCTTGGAGTTAGGATCCAGGAGCCCAACCACCACTTTTGTAAGTCCACTTTTTACAATCTCGTTTACGCAAGGAGGGGTTCGCTTATCCAGATGACAACAAGGTTCTAAGGTTACGTAGAGAGTAGCTCCCCTTGCTTTCCCTTTTGCCTTTCTTAAGGCATCGATTTCCGCATGCGGTTTTCCGGGACCCCGATGATAACCGGTCGCAATGATTTTTTTATTCTTAACTAAAACAGCTCCAACAGGGGGATTGGGGGAGGTATTCTTGGCGAGCTTTGCAAGCTCTATCGCCTGCTTCATCGTCTCAAGATCAAATGAGGAAAATTTATTTTTCACTCTCTTCTTTCTCTCGATTTTTGATTAAATCGACAAATTCACCGATATCTTTAAAGGATCTGTAAACAGAGGCAAAACGAACATAGGCAACATCATCCAAGCTTTTCAACTCTTCCATCACCCTCTCACCCAAATTGGAAGAGGAAATTTCCTTCTCCCCCTTTTCGATTAATTCTCCCTCGATTTGACTGACCACTTTTTCAATCGCTTCAATCGAAACCGGTCTTTTTTCACACGCTCTTAAAAAACCACTTACCATTTTTGCATGCTCAAACGGTTCACGCCTTTTATCTTTCTTCACTACTAAAGGAAGAATTTCTTCAACCCGTTCATAGGTGGTAAATCTTTTTTGACAACTGTCACACTCTCTTCGACGTCGGGTCAAATCCCCTTCTTTCGAAAGTCTTGATTCCAAAACCTTACTCTCAAGATAGGAACAGTAGGGACATTTCATAGGAAGTAACGACTTCAGTCGTTAAAAATTGTGTATTGGCCAAAAGCCGATACTGCATGAGCAAAAAAGAAAATTAACATCACAAATAAAGCGGAAACTTCATACAAAATTCTTTGATCTCTTGTTTTACTTTTTGCTGATGAGCTTCATTCTGCATGTCGGATAAAATTGATGCAATCCACTCTCCCACCTGCTGCATCTCATTTTCTTTCATTCCGCGAGTGGTCAAGGCAGGAGTTCCAATACGAATACCACTTGTGACAAAAGGAGAAAGCTTCTCTTGGGGAACCGTATTTTTATTTACCGTAATCCCGGCTCTTCCCAATGCCTCTTCGGCATCTTTTCCGGTAATGTTACGGTCGGATAAATCAAGCAACAAAAGATGATTATCGGTTCCGCCACTCACCAGACGAAACCCTTTTTCCATCAACACCGAGGCAAGTTTTTTGGCATTTTTGATGATTTGTTCCGAATAAATTTTGAATTCGGGTTGAAGTGCTTCTTCAAAAGCAACCGCTTTCGCGGCAATGACATGCATCAGCGGTCCACCTTGAATCCCCGGGAATATTTTTGAGTTAATCTCTTTTGCAAATTTTTCCTGGCAGAGAATCATTCCACCTCGAGGACCACGCAGAGTTTTATGGGTAGTGGTGGTCACATATTCACAGTAAGGGACTGGGCTGGGATGCAGACCTGCAGCAACCAAACCGGCTGGATGGGCAATATCAGCAAGAATTTTTGCCTCGACCTCATCGGCAATTTCCCTGAATTTTTTAAAATCAATTTGACGCGGATAGGCCGAGGCACCCACCACAATCAATTTTGGACGATGTTTCTTGGCAAGATCTCTCACCTGATCAAAATCAATCGTTTCAGTTTCAGCATTCAAACCATACGAATAGGCATCAAAAAGAAAACCGGAAAAATTGACTTTTGAGCCGTGAGTCAGATGACCCCCGTGAGATAGACTCATTCCCAAAATTGTATCGCCAGCTTTGAGCGTCGAAAAATAAACCGCCATGTTTGCCTGGGATCCGGAATGGGGTTGAACATTCACATGATCGGCACCGAAAAGTTTTTTCGCCCGCTCAATCGCCAAATCTTCAACAATATCGACGTACTCGCATCCTCCGTAATACCTTTTATGGGGATATCCTTCGGCATACTTGTTGGTCAAAACCGATCCGGCCGCTTCAAGCACCGAGCGACTGACAAAATTTTCGCTGGCAATCAATTCGAGTTTATACTCTTGCCTTTCGGTTTCCTGGGCAATCGCTTTTGCAATTTGGGGATCTTTTTTTTCTAGAAAAGTCATTTAAAATTCTCTTTCTCAATTTCCTTGATTTTATCCAGACGCTTTTGATGTCTTTCTCCCTGAAAAGGGGTTTTTAACCAAATTTTCAGCAGACGAATTGCCTTCACCGCATCGATCATTCTTCCACCCAAGGCAATAACATTCGCATTGTTATGCTCTTTCGCCATTCTTGCCAAATAAATATCGGTAATCAAAGCGGCTCTCACCCCTTTAAACTTGTTTGCGGTAATGGTCATTCCGAGCCCTGTCCCACAAACCAAAATACCGGCATCCACTTCGCCGACAGAAACCGCTTTGGCGACTTTTACTGCATAATCAGGATAATCAGCAGACTCGGCAGAGTTGATTCCAAAATCTTCAAAGGCTATTTTTTCTTCGGATAAAAAACGGAGAATGGCTTGTTTTAATTGATAACCACCATGGTCGGAGGCAATAACGATCTTCATTGAACTCGCTTTTTTACATAATCGATTGCATTTTGAACAGTGAGCAACTTCTCGGCATCTTCATCGGGAATTTCGATTTCAAACTCTTCTTCCATCGCCATAACCAACTCGACAATATCAAGAGAATCAGCCCCGAGCTCTTCGATAAAACTTGCCTCTGGGAGAACTTCTTCTTCAGAAATTCCCAACTGTTCCGCGATAATCTGCTTAACTTTTTTTTCGATATTCATCAGGAGACAACCTCTTTCAAAACCTACGATTCCATTGAAATGACTTCTTTGTCTTTGTAATAACCGCAATGAATGCAGACTCGATGGGGAAGCTTTGGGGATCCACAACGGGAACAGGGGTTGAGTGTCGGAACAGTCAATTTGTGAGTCGCTCTTCTCATATCACGACGGGATTTACTGGTTTTCCTTTTGGGAACTGGCATAAAAACTCTCTCTTCGATTTAAAAAATAGAGGGGCGATGATTATCGCCCCTCTGGTTAAATGACAATTATTTTGTCCTTACTATAGCCTTGAGCAGACTGTCAAGAATCGTACTACAGCCGAACGCATTTAATTTTCACGGATAAACCGATAAAAAATTAATTGAATTACAAGCAGTTGGATCAAACAACCCAATGACAAAACAAATAACGAGCTATTTTTCTTCGACAAAGAACTGAACGCGTCGATTTTGCTCCCGATGAGACTCGT
>CAZSRQ010000034.1:0-18648 GCA_964609335.1 uncultured Pseudomonadota bacterium | reverse complement strand
ACTTTGAAAAACTCCTAATCAAAATTTCAGAAAAATAGGAGATTTTATTCGCCATGCATCTCTTCGAGTTTGGTGAAAACAAAATCCAATACATCATTCAAAGAACATCCCGAAGACGTTCCGTCGGAATCTGCGTCATGCCGAATAGTCAGGTCGTTCTTCGTGTCCCTAAAAGATTGGCGAAAGGGGAGATCGATCGAATCCTTCAAAAAAGAGCCGATTGGATTTTTAAAAAGCAGAATTATTATCAAACTTTTTCGCATCGTTTCAAAAGTCATCAATTTGTTTCGGGAGAAATGATTCCGTATCTGGGAAGAGAGATTCAACTCGAAGTTCACAACAGTTCTTTTTCGAAAATATCCATTTTGTTTCAAAATGAAAAGCTGACTGTTTTTGTTCCGGATCATTTGAGTTCTGCTGAAGCTGTTTCATCCAAGGTTCTGCAATGGTATCGAGTGGAGGCTTTGCTGGAAATTCAAAAAAGTATCCGGTTTTTTGCACCATGGCTCAAGGTAAATCCGAAAAAAATCACGATTCGAAACCAGAAACATCTTTGGGGAAGTTGCACCGAACGACATCATCTCAGCTTTAATTGGCGACTGGTTTTGCTTCCATCCGCCTATCTTGATTATGTGGTGGCGCATGAGTTGTCACATATTCTTCATCTCAATCATTCGGAAAAATTTTGGAGATTGTTGGAATCAGTGATTCCCGATTCGCGCGCGCGGCGAAGATGGCTGAAGGAACATTCGATGGAGTATCTGACTTTTCCGAGAATAAGGCATTTTAAATAGTTTTTTTGGCAGGAGCAGGAATTTATTTTTTTCGGGGGGGATAAGAACTTCATTAGAAGAGATGAATGGTTGAAGGATATACGGTTTTACGTTTTAATCGAAGGAAGGGGATTTTAGACTCAAAGCACTAAACCGTTTTCCTTTTTCTCATTCTCCTGATACCCAAAAGCATAAAATAGCCTATCCAGAGAATTACAGAAAATTGGTTGAGGGGGACTGGATGTAGAGCACATCCGCAACCTCCTCCGCCTCGAGCCTCCGTTGGAATTTCTCCCGGAGGGGTGGTGTCTCCTTTGGGGGGTGGGACATCGCCTCGATCTGCGGCGAGCAGGGTGTAGGTGAATTTGTCGTTTTTTCCCAAAAACGCCTCGGTCGGATTCAGCAGTGAAACTTCAATAACCGACGTTTCAGGTTTATTGGTTTCGAAGATTTCAAGGGGGATAAACCCGTGGTTTTGCCCGGCTGGAATCGTGAGAGTTCCGTTTTCGAGTCGGTAGTCTTCCCCCTTTTTCGCGTTTCCGCTCACCTTATAATCGACGGTCACTTGATCGGCTAGGTTCGGTTCATTCAAGACTACTTCAATGTCGACTTTCTTTGCTTTTCTGTTTCCTTCGGCTTGCGGTTTGGCGAATTGAACCGGGGCGCGGATCTCGGCAAATTGAGGCGAATAAACTCCTCCCACGAAAGTATGGGTTGACCAGAGGTAGAGAGAGCCGTTTCCGATCGCAAGCGAGTAAATGCCGGCAAAAGGTTCTCGAATCGCTGTGTTCCATTGAGTGTCTAAATTTCCATCCGGATTAAATCGCACTAGATAAGGGATGTTTTGATCATTCACGGCGCTGAATCTCCCTGCCGCATATAAGGTGTTTCCACTCATCGCAAGTGTCGAAATCCAGGTGGTTTCCGGTTTATCGACCGGCTTTAATTTTTGAATCCAACCGGTGTCGAGCTCTCCATTTTTCGAAAAATCGAATCGGGCGAGATGTTGAATTTCAGGTCGGCCTCCGACGCGGGTAAAATATCCTCCCGCATAAAGAAACCGCTCATTCAAGGCGATCTTCTCGACGGAATGATTGGGGGCCGGAATCCAAGTAAAATCCGGTTGTCCATCGCTTCTCGAAAGATCGAATCGGGCGAGATTCGGAATATCTCGTCCATCGAGCTTCTCGAAAAAACCAGCGACGTAGAGGTTGTTTTCTCGGGTCGCTAAAGAAAGAACTCCCGAACCTAATCGAGTGAGATCGACGATTGGCTTCCAGGTAAGATCGAGCTCTCCATTCTTTTCAAGATTGAATCTTGCGAGAGCAGAGAACGATTCATTGAAAACCTGTTTGAATCGTCCTCCCGCGTAAAGAAAGTTGTTCTGCAGAACGAGCGAGTTCACGCCGTCAAATCCGGTGCCAGTCGGGCTTGGCAGCCAGCTGGCATCAAGTTCACCGTTTTTAGAGAGATCGAATCTCACCAGGAGAGGAGCTGGATTGTTTTTTACCTTTGTAAAAATCCCCCCAACATACAAAAAACGATCATGGCGAACGAGAGAATAGACATGATTGTTGAGATTCGGTTTCCAACCGGCGTCGAATGTTCCATCGGGGTTCAATCGGGCAAGGTAGAGACTCTGTTCGCTATTCATTGAACCGAATTGGCCCCCCGTATAGATGAAGTTGCCATCAATTGCCAAGGTATCGACTCTTTCAGAAGGATTGGGGGTAAAGCTTTCGTCGAGTGCTCCATTTTTGGAGAGATCGAACCGGGCAAGATAGGGGATTTCTTTCTCTCCAAGAGAGCCAAACCATCCTCCCGCATAAAGAAAGTTTCGATCGATCGCCAAGGTGCCGACCCACTGAGAAACGCTACGCTTGGAGGTAGGATTCGGCTTCCAGGTTTCGTCGAGTGTGGCGTTGTTGTTCAGGTCGAATCGAACCAGCGCTGGGAATTCTTTTCCACCGACTGATCCGAAATCTCCTGCGACGTAGAGAAAACGATCATGGATCAACAAATCGGCAACCTGATTGCCGCTGGTTTGAAGATTCGGTTTCCAGGTTTCGTCGAGTTTTAAGCTGTTGTTGAAATCGAACCGAACGAGTCGCCCAAACTCTTTTCCTCCCGTCTTGAAAAAATGTCCTCCCACGTAAAGGAAACGATCGTGGAAAGCAATGGCAGAGACCAAATGATCTGGTTCAGGTTTCCAACTGCCGTCGAATACACCAGTTCCACCGATCGAATATCGGCCGAGATGATTGGCGATATCGATTACATCCCCCTTTGGATTTTTATTGAAGAGATATCCGTAACCGCCGGCATAGATAAACTCATCTTTTCGCGCCAAGACGTAGACTTTTGCATTTCCGGCAGGAGCCCAGCTCTGATCGAGGAGATGATTTTGAAAGCGGACGAGATTGATGAAATCTTTCCCGCCGGCGGTGAATTTGAAATCGCCGCCGACATAAAGAGCGCTTCCCCTCAGATAAAGGGAATAGACAGATCCATTCAGCGGAAAATTCAAAGATGGATCGACTGAAAAGTCAGCCAAGAGATGCGCAATCCCTTTTCTTTCGAACTCTCCCACTCGGTCGAAAGAACCGCCGAGATACCATCCCCCGTTTCCATCCGGGATAATGCTATTCACCGGTCCATTCACTTTCGGAAAATTCGCCAACATTTTCCCATCGGAAATGTTGAGCGGAACACCCCCTCCGGTATAGGGGCCGATCCGGGTAAAGGTTCCACCGAGATAGGTGAAACCATCAGGCCCTTGAGCGATCGCCTCAACTCCTTTGTTTGCAACCCAACTTTTCGTGTAAGGAATCGTGGTGAGGGCATCGGATTTGAAGACAATCCCCAAAGTAATGAGAAGAAGCATTGAATAAAAAAAAGATTTTTGTCGGTTTTTAAGTTTGAACATTCTCGCCACCCTCTTCTGATTGTAAAGGTTCGTGGGGTTTTTGCCAATGAGACATTAGATTTTCACTGAAGCAGCAAAAGCAGTTGCAGTATGCAAAAGCGTCAAAATTTTGAATCAGAACCGGTAGAAACTCGTCTTTTTTTCTGATCAAGTCTATCAACATCTTAAAATCTTTTTACACCGTTAGCGGGTCTGTTTTTTACCCTCTTGATCAGTTCTGTTTTTCCGAAGAGAACGAACTTGTGAGCCGTCACTAAGATTCTTGATTTGGGCCTTCAGATCCAAACCTCGATGATTCTCCGAATGGGCGGGAGCTTTCCCTTACGCTGAGCGGTATCGGAGAGGGGAGGGTCAGCTCTGATATTGGTGGAATCGATTGCAGTAAATCGAACGGAGTCTGCAAAAGAAAATTCCAGCAAGGCAAATCGGTGATCCTCAAAGCCGAAGAGGCGCCAGGTTATCTGTTTCTTGGATGGTTTGACGGCGCTTGCCGTGGAAAAATGTCGACCTGCGAGGTTCAAATGAACGAGCCAAGGGAGGTAAAGGCTGCGTTTGTGCCATTGCTTTTTGGTTCAAGCAGCAAAGATTATCCGCTACGCAATGTTTGGATCATGAAAACCGATGGATCCGATAAAAAACCGATCAGTCATCTGAATGGGAAACCGCTAAAAAATGCAGAAAGCGGTGCCCCTGTTTGGTCACCCGATGGAAATTCGGTTCTTT
The DNA here is from genome assembly GCA_964609335.1 of uncultured Pseudomonadota bacterium. Lineage (GTDB taxonomy): Bacteria > UBA10199 > UBA10199 > JADFYH01 > JADFYH01 > CAZSRQ01. The sequence goes on along the minus strand of CAZSRQ010000034.1, from coordinate 14,226 downwards.
ATAACTCTAATCGAGTTTCTGACCCGAATCAGGACAAACTGGATGTGATCTGACCCCGATTTTCTGAGCAGTTTTTAAGCGGCCGAGTTGTTGATATTTTCAAACTCCACGGGACTCCTATAATTCAGTGAAGAATGCAACCGTTTGTTGTTATAGAAAACTGCAATAAATTGAAAAAGCCATTTCAACTTTTGGCTGAAATGGCTTCATCTTCTAATTGGCGTCCCCAATGGGATTCGAACCCATGCCGCTGCCGTGAAAGGGCAGTGTCCTGGACCCCTAGACGATGGGGACAATTTTAAAAGATGAGTCGCCCGGGGCTCGAACCCGGGACACCTGCCTTAAAAGGGCAGTGCTCTACCAACTGAGCTAGCGACCCATAACAGCTATTTTCAAAAAGCCGGCGAACAGTATCAAAGGTCGCTTTCTCACGTCAACAATTTATCCATAAAAAAATCATTAAAATGAATCGCTTAGAGAGGATATTTTTATTTGAGATGAATGATTTGCTTGAAAAGCTCGTAGAAAGCGGGTTACAAGGGTCAATCTCCACTTAACACTCATATTTAAATTGATAGAGAGCTTTCATGACACTCGATGATGAATTGGAACTTTCCGAGAATGACAAGGCACTGCTCCCTGAAATTCAGCCGGAACTGATTTTAAACACTTATTGGGGCTTTGCCGGTACTCAAGCGCTTTCGGTGGCGGTTGAGCTGGACATTTTTTCCCTGATTCATGCACAGATCAACTCGATCGAGAAAATCTCAAGGGAATTGAAGCTGCCGATCCGTCCCCTTCGAAATCTTCTCGATGCACTGGTTGCCCTCGGTTTTTTGACCAAATCGAAATTAAGTTACCGTTTAACTTCAGAAGCAAAAACCTATCTGGTGAAAACCGAACCGCATTATCTCGGGAGTATTCTTTCCCGCGTGACACAAAATTTGCAATCCTGGACACAGCTGAGTGAAGTGATGAAATCAGGTCGACCGCTCGCTCCCCCCGATGATGATCCTTTTCGAACCAAATTTCATATCGAGTTGGCGAGAGATATTTTTCCTACCAGCTATTCTTCAGCGATTGTGGTTTCCAAAAAATTGGGGATGGGAAAATCTTTAACCGGATTAAAAATTCTCGATCTAGCCTGTGGATCAGGAGCTTGGAGTATTCCGCTCGCCCTAGCTGACAGATCGAGTCGAATTATTGCTCAAGATTTACCTGAAGTTATTAATCTAACCAAACAATATGTAAGACGATTTAGGCTTGAAAGTCAGTATGATTTTTTGCCGGGCGATCTCTCACAAATCGATCTTGGAAAATCCCAATACGATCTGATTATTCTCGGACATATCTGCCATACTCTCGGCGAAACAGAAACCCGAAAATTGATTAAAAGAATTTTTGAGGCGTTGAAAAGTGGGGGGCGATTGCTGATTGCCGAATTCATCCCCAATGATTTAAGAACGGGCGAAAAGATTCCGCTTCTCTTCAGTTTACAGATGATGCTCGACACTTCGCATGGAGATGTTTTCACCTTGAAAGAGCTGAAGCGATGGCTTCTTCTGACCGGATTCAAAAAGATGATGGCGTTGAAAGCGGTTTATCCGACGACGGTCGTGATGGGGATCAAATAGCTTTCAATCTCTCTCGGTACCGGCTTTCGGTTTGTCAAATTCGTTCATAATTCCAGTAGGAAATTTCAGGCACCCTGAGAATGATTCTTTTTCCTTGCGGGTCTAAAACAAGGATAAATTACCATTGGAAATCGATAGAAAAGGTTGTGTGAAAATTTACAAACCGTTTATTTCGTGAATTGCGAATCAAGACGATTTTTTTGCCCGAATGAGATCTCACCGATAAAAAATCGTTCTCATTCCAACCATTGACGTCCGATTACTCTCATGTTAGCTATCCGCCGCTTCAAGCAGTAAAAAATCTCGATTTCACAAAGGGAAAAACAATGACAGATTCAATCAAAAAGGTGGTTTTAGCCTATTCGGGTGGGCTCGACACGTCGGTTATTTTGAGATGGTTGAAAGATACTTATTCGTGTGAAGTCATCGCCTTCGCAGCTGATTTGGGGCAGGGGGATGAACTCGATACGGTGAGAGAAAGAGCTCTAAAAACCGGTGCCTCCAAAGTTTACATCGAAGATTTGAAAGAAGAGTTTGCCAAAGATTTTGTTTTTCCAATGCTTCGGGCGAATGCAGTTTATGAAGGCCAATATCTATTAGGAACCTCCATTGCCCGTCCACTGATCGCCAAAAAACAGATCGAGATTTTGGAGAAAGAAAACGCCCAAGCGGTCTCTCACGGCGCAACCGGAAAAGGAAATGATCAGGTCCGGTTTGAGCTAACTTTTTATGCCTTAAAACCGAACGTTCAAGTGATTGCTCCATGGCGCGAATGGAATTTTAAATCGCGATCCGACTTGATTAATTATGCTGAAAAATCAGGAATTTCAGTTCCTGTTTCCAAAGAAAAACCTTACAGCTCAGATCGAAATCTTTTGCATATCAGTTTTGAAGGAGGGATTTTAGAAGATCCCTGGAGTGAGCCGCCTGAAGATATGTTTTTGCTCACAAAATCTCCCCAAGCGGCACCTGATAAAACGACCTATGTTGAAATAGAATATGAATCCGGAAATCCGGTCGCTGTCGACGGAAAAAAACTTTCCCCTGCCAATTTAATGGCTCATCTCAATCAAATCGCCGGAGAAAACGGAATTGGCCGAATTGATCTCGTTGAAAACCGTTTTGTTGGGATGAAAAGTCGTGGCGTTTATGAAACCCCCGCCGGAACGATTCTTCATCTCGCCCATCGTGGGATTGAATCGATCACGCTCGATCGGGAAGTGCTTCGAATTCGCGATAGCCTCATCCCCCAATATGCGGCGATGGTTTATAACGGTTTCTGGTTTTCCCCTGAACGAGAACTTTTGCAGAATTTAATCGATGATTCCCAAAAGAAAGTCTCCGGAATCGTACGGCTGAAGCTTTACAAAGGGAATTGCATTGTTGTAGGGAGAAAATCGAAAAATTCACTCTTTTCCGAGGCGTTTGCAACTTTTGAGAAAGATACCGTTTACAACCAGAAAGATGCGGAAGGTTTTATCAAGTTGAATGCGTTGCGGTTGAGAATTCAAAGTCTGTTACAGAAATAAATATTTGTTGATTTGGTAGCGGTTCAAGATTTTGAACCCTTATGTTTTTATGATCAAAAAGATGAAAAAGTCAGCGGTTTTGCTTTTTTTTATTTGGGCTCTATTCGGTTTTTCTTCAAAAGCTTTATTTGCTGGATATGAAATCCCTTCTCAAGCAATCCTGAAAAAACTCTGCTCTTCCCAGTTTGGGGGTCCACTGGCTCGAATTAACCTCTGGAGAGATGTCGATGGTGGAATTTTTTATTACCAGTTTCAAGGGGATATAAGTCACATTCTTCACGCTCCAACGATTTTTTATGATCGGCTGGGGGAAGAAAAACTGATCATTCCAGAAAAACCATTCGATCCAAAAAGTGAAAAATTTAAAGAGCTTCAAGAAAAAAAATCAAAATTATTAAAAGGATTGAACGAAGAAAAAGAATCAATTTTTTGTTCAAAAGTTAATCCTTAACTGTTTGAAATACAAAATTAAATAGGAGATTTTTTATGTCTTTATACAAGTATCGATTATTAGCCCCGGGTCCCACCCCAGTTCCTGAAAAAGTTTTGGTGAAAATGGCTGAACCGATTATTCATCATCGAACTCCAGCGTTCGAGGCAATTATGGCTGAGGTGATCGCTTCCTTGAAATGGCTCTATCAAACCAAGGGGGATGTCCTGATTTTCGCCGCTTCCGGAACTGGAGCAATGGAAGGAACGATTACCAATCTTCTCTGCAAAAACGATAAAGTTTTGGTGGTCGATGGCGGAAAGTTTGGGGAACGTTGGTGGAAAATCTGTCAGGCGTACGGAATTGCTTTTGATCTGATCAAGGTAGAGTGGGGAAAAGCGGTCGATCCAAAACTGATCGAAGAAAAGTTGAAAACGAATGATTATCGCGCAGTTTATATTCAGGCCTCTGAAACCTCGACTGGGGTTGCTCATCCGGTGAAAGCGATTGCCGATATTGTCAAAAATTATCCCAATACCGCTCTGGTCGTCGATGCAATCACAGCTTTGGGAGTGGTGAATCTTCCGGTCGATGAATGGGGACTTGATATGGTTGTTTCCGGATCCCAGAAAGCATTGATGCTTCCTCCCGGACTTGCCTTTACTTCTGTTTCGGAAAAGGCGTGGGGAATGATCAAGAAGTCTGATATCCCCAAATTCTACTTTGATTTCAAAAAAGAGAAAAAATCGGTTGATCAGAATACGACCGCTTATACTCCCGCTGTTTCTTTAATCATCGGATTAAATGAAGTTCTCAAAATGATGAAAGAGATGGGACTTGAAGGGGTATTTAAAAAACATGAACTTCTCTCTAGAGCCTGTCGAGAAGGGGCGAAAGGGATGGGATTGAAACTTTATGCTCCCGAGTCTCCATCATCCGCCGTCACAGCGATTTATTCTCCCGAAGGAATTGATTCAGGAAAAATCGTCAAAGGATTGCGTGAACAGTTCAATATGACGATTGCGAATGGTCAAGATGAGGCAAAAGGAAAAATTTTCAGGGTTGGTCATCTCGGCTATTACGATCCAATGGATATTATTTCGGTTCTTTCAGCGGTTGAGATTACGCTTGCGAGACTTGGCCATCCCGTTCAATTTGGAAAAGGGGTAGGGGCCGCGTTAGAAGTTTTTAAATAATTCAGTCGGGGTGAGTCTTGTGTTCACCCTGAAAATCTGGATGATTATTTTTATTATTGATCTATTTATGAAGCCAGAGCGAACACAAGATTCGCTCTACAAATGAATGAAGGATTTTTAATATGCCAAAAGTATTAATCAGTGACAAACTTTCAGAGAGTGGACTCAAAATTTTATCCAAGGTTTCGGGTTTACAAGTCGATGTAAAAACCGGTTTGAAAGCCGATGAGCTTAAAAAAATTATCGGAGAATATGACGGATTGATCGTTCGTTCTTCCACCAAAGTCACCGCAGATCTTCTCACCGCTGCGGATAAGCTAAAAATTATCGGTCGTGCCGGAATAGGGGTTGATAATATCGATACCGTTGCCGCCTCCAAAAAAGGGGTGATTGTCGAAAATACTCCGGGTGGAAATGTCGTTACCACCGCTGAACATGCCATCTCGATGATGCTTTCAATGGCGAGAAAAATTCCTCAGGCGACTGCCAGCATGAAAGCCCAAAAGTGGGAAAAAACAAAATTTGTCGGAAGTGAAATCTATAATAAGGTTTTAGGAATTGTCGGAGTCGGAAATATCGGGAAAATTGTTGCCGATCGGGCACTTGGTCTCAAAATGAAAGTGATCGCTTATGATCCGTTTCTCTCCCCTGAAACCGCGATCAAAATGGGGATTGAATTGGTCGAACTCGATGTTCTCTTTTCCAGGGCAGATTTCATAACGATCCACACACCTCTCAATGATAAAACCCGTGATTTGATTGATACAACAGCATTCGGAAAAATGAAAAAAGGGGTTTATCTCGTCAACTGCGCGCGAGGTGGAATTGTCAATGAAGAGGCGCTGGTCGATGCGATTCAAAAAGGAATTGTGGCTGGTGCCGCTCTCGACGTGTTCGCAGAAGAGCCACCCAATCCGGAACATCCATTAATCAAGTTAGAGCAGGTGATTTGTACGCCACATTTGGGAGCCTCCACCGATGAAGCCCAGGAGAATGTTGCAGTCGAAGTGGCGGAGCAGATGGCAGAATATTTTGCTTCAGGGGTGGTTAAAAATGCGGTGAACTTTCCATCCGTGAGTGGTGAATTGATGAATGTATTAAAACCGTATCTTTCCCTCGCTGAAAAACTGGGAAGATTGCAGGGACAATTGGCAAATTCTTCTCCCCAAGAAATTTTGATTGAATATTCAGGTGAGTTGGCAGAATTTCCGGTTGCTCCACTGACGGTTTCGATCCTCAAAGGACTTTTGGAATCGATGCTCGAAGATGTGAGTGTCAATTATGTGAATGCACCGTTCATCGCCAAAGAGAGAAAGATAAAAGTGACTGAATCAAAAGTCAGCACCATTAAAGATTTTAAAAGTCTGATTGAGGTAACCGTTCAGACTAGCAAAGAAAAAATCTCTGTTTCAGGAACCATTTTTGGAACCAATAATCCGCGAATTGTCAGAATTGACGATTTTTATCTTGAGGCGGTGCCCGAAGGAAATGTGTTGGTCATCCATAATCATGACAAACCGGGGGTAGTCGGAAATATCGGAACTCTTCTCGGAAAAAATCAGGTGAATATTTCGAGAATGCAGTTGGGTCTTGTGAAAGAGAAGAACGAGGCGATCGCTTTGTACAATGTCGATCATTCTGCCAAACCAGAGTTGATTGCCGAGTTGTCAAAACTTCCAAATATTATTTCGGTGAAACAGGTGAATTTGTAGGGCTATTGGGTAACATTCTGACACCTCCGCCACTATTTATCTCTCAATGAGAAGGATTGACAGAATAGTAAAATGTGGCTACATTTTAAAAAAGTGTCCTTATTTTAAATGGAGGCGGCATGCAAGCATCAATCCGCGAGTTAAAAGATCATCTTTCTGAATATTTACACCAGGTTCAAGGAGGGGCTGAAATTTTGATTACCTCCCATAATAAGCCGTTAGCTAAAATTGTTCCTGTTTCATTCTCAAAAAGTTCTATTGAAGATCTCAAAAAAGACACCCATGTGCATTGGAATGGGAAAAAACCTCGCCTTCGACCTTTAAAAGTCAAATTGAAAAGTGGAAAAAAAATATCCGACATAGTTCTGGAAGATCGCAAATGAATTTATACCTTGATACTTCTGCCTTGGTAAAAGTCTACATTCATGAGGATTCGAGCGAAGAGGTAAGAAAAAAAATTAGCGAATCGAAAGCGGTCATGAGTTCTACAATTACTTATCTGGAAGCTCGATCTGCCTTTTCAAGATTAAAACGAGAAATAAGGTTAAGCGATATCCATTACTCTCTCCTTAAAAAAGAGCTGGAAAAGGATTGGAAAGACTATCTGATTCTGGCAGTAACCGATTCACTTATTCAAAAAGCTTCTCTCTATTGTGAGGCTTTTGAACTTCGAGCTTATGACAGCTTGCATTTGGCAAGTGCTGATTATTTACAAACGAAATCTGGAGAAGCATTAACTTTCGCCTGTTTTGATGCAAAGCTGAATCAGGCTGCGATCGAAATCGGAATGGAGACTCTTTAAAATGTCCAACCTTGTGATTCTAGGTGCCCAATGGGGCGATGAAGGAAAGGGAAAAATTATCGATCTGCTGACTCCTTATGTTCATGGAGTGGTTCGTTTTCAGGGGGGGAATAACGCAGGTCATACTTTAATTGTCGAAGGTAAAAAAACGGTTTTACATCTTCTCCCTTCCGGAATTCTTCATTCTAAAAAAAATTGTCTGATTGGAAATGGGGTTGTGATTGATCCCGAGGTTCTTCTTTCTGAAATTTCCTCTTTAAAAAACAAAAACTATCTGAAAAACGATCAGCAGTTAAAAATTTCCGATCGTGCGCACGTTATTTTTCCATACCACAAGACGATTGACCAGCTTCGGGAAACGGCAAGAGGAAACGATAAAATCGGAACCACCGGTCGTGGAATCGGCCCAGCCTACGAAGATAAGGTTGCCCGCCGCGGAATTCGAATGGGAGATCTGATTGATCCGGCTTTGCTCAAAAAACGTCTCCAAGAAATTTTGCCTGAAAAAAATCTTTATCTTGCTCGCGTTTTAAATGGAAAAGAATTTCATCTCGAAGATATTTTTCAAACCTATGCCACGTTCGGCGAACAATTGAAAAAGTATGTTTGTGAAGGATCCCTGTTTTTAGAAGAGCAGCTCAAGAGAAAAAAACATCTCCTATTTGAAGGAGCTCAAGGCACCTCGCTCGATATCGATCATGGAACCTATCCTTACGTAACCAGCTCCAACACGGTATCTGCGAATGCCTGTATCGGTTCAGGCATTGGTCCCAAATTGATCAACGAAGTCTGGGGAGTTTCCAAGGCTTATACTACGCGGGTTGGAGAGGGACCCTTTCCTACAGAGTTGAATGACGAAATGGGGGAGGAACTTCGAAAAAAAGGGAACGAGTTTGGATCAACCACCGGTCGACCCAGACGCTGCGGATGGCTAGATCTGGTCGTTTTAAAACATGCCGTTCGGGTGAATGGTTTGACAGGTCTGGTTTTTACCAAGCTCGATGTTTTATCCGGAATTGAAAAATTGAAAATTTGTGTGGCGTATCAACTCGGTTCGAAACGGATTGAAACAGTTCCGTCACGTGTGGAAGATTTGGTCGCCTGCAAACCGATTTACCAGACTTTTAAGGGATGGAAAGAAGATATCACTTCCGCAAGAAAGCTTGGTCAGCTGCCAGTGAATACCCGAAAATACTTGAAAGCGATTGAGCAGAAGTTGAAAGTCCCAATCGTATTAGTTTCGACTGGGGCTGATCGTAAAGAATCTATCTTGATTAAAAATCCGTTTAAAAAATAGTTTTTATTTTAGTTTTTCAGCGCGAAGTTGTCTGTTTATTTTTACGAAATGGAAAGAATTCTGTATTACTTTTTCGAAAGGAAGCAACGCCTGATCATAACGAACGACCGGATCAATCTTCACCTCTTTGTCAGTCGTCATAATAAAAGCACTGGAAGAGTTGAGAGTGATTGCTCCATGAGTTCCGGTAATCCCGCCACGAATCGAAGCTCCAAAGCGGGTGAGAGAATCACCGAATTCATAATCTTCACGAGTAGAGATTAAAATAGTCGCAGGATTTTCAACCAATCCAAAAAATGCATCATGAATTCTGTAAAGCGCATCAGGATAATTATTTTCTTTCGTTTTTTCAAACCAGTCGTTTTCGCTGATCAGATTTGAGGCGTTGATCTTGTTCTCTTTTTTAAACTCCTCCAAAAATGGTTTGTAGCGGAGTGGGTCTCCATGAATCGGCAGATAACCGAATTCGGTTCCCTCTTTGTTAAAAATGATTTCCGCCGACTCAAGTTCTTCTCTTTGCGACAGAATAAAAAACCGGTCATTTTGTCGATACATGACCAGATCAACGCCAGAAACACCACTTAAATTGTTGGCCACTTTTTCGGCAAGTTCGGGAGAGGTATAAAAATCCCCTCCGCTAATGTTTCCCCAGGTAATTGCCACCACATTCTTGTCGCTTTTCAAATCTTCGGAAAGCTCCAACCCTATTCTCCTTAAACGATCTCCGATATCGTCGATATCGATTTTTTTCAGCGGATTCCATTGAAAACCATGATCTGAAAAAAAGACCACCTTCAAATCTTGCATAAAATATTGTCGGTAGGCGGCTCTTAAATTTTCGACATCATCGATGATTTCAAGAAACAGTTTTCTGGTTTTTTCCTGGCCATCCAGATGCCCTGTTCCATCAGTTGAGCCAATATAGAAGAAGATCGCCTCTTTGTCGGGATGATCCCAAATAAAATGTTTTAGCCGGACAAGATCTTTTCTCATCGCATAAGAGGGAGAGGTGTACATGACAACTTGTTGGAAACCGGTATTCCGGTTATAGCTGAAAAAATGGTGGAAATTCGCTGCCTCGTAATCGTAGGCTTCGAGCAGGTTTCCCAACACCTTGTTTTCATTGTAGGAAAAAAATCTTGCATCATAGCCGGGAGCTTCGGCTGCCCCGACTGCCCTGAAAATTCCTGTGAATCCGGTGGTGGTGGTGGAAGGAAAAGTGGAGATAACCCTTGTGGGAGGTTGAAACTGTGGTAATTCCCTGTTTTTATACAACTCGTTTACCATCTGAAAAGGGATCCCATCGACGGCAACAAATAAAATCTGCTCTTTTTCTCTTGCCAAAGGGGGACTTTCACTCGCTGAACGTTGATGAAAAATGGGAATCAGGAGAAACGAAACCAGACTCCAGAAAAACAGGAAAGGCAATTTTAATCGACGATGGCTCATGTGGGTTATTTCTTCTCTTCTCGTATTATTTTACAACAGTCTCAAAAGAATGAAATATCTCTTCAAAGAAAAAACATTTTTTTAATAAAAATATTGAAAATATGAGGGATAAAAAATTATATAAGTATCACTTTTTGTTAAAGTTTGCATAAAGTTGAATAATTTTAATAAACCGAGAAAAAATCATTTCACTTATGAACAATCCAAACGAAGACTCGATAAAATCAAAAAATTCCTCTTTAATGCTTTGTCATTATCTTACTCCTGCAACGATTTTGATTCGATCCGGAAAACCTGAAAAAAAAACGTTGTTTCAGGATTTGATTTCTGAACTTGCGCAATTCTGGAAACTTCCCGATGTTGAAAAATTGAATCAAGCTGTCTGGGAAAGGGAAAAAGAAGGGCATACGGTTCTTGAAAGTGGTTTGGCGATTCCCCACGCAAGAGCGGCAGGGCTGGATGAAATCAAGGCTTGTCTCGGGATCATTCCCGAAGGTTATATAGATCCACAAGAAAATGTGTTGGTTCGGGTGGTGTTTCTTTTTCTTTCTCCCCAAGAGCAGTTTGCAAATCATCTGCAAATGTTGGCCCAGATCTCCAGAATTTTCCAGGATTCCCAGTTTATGGAGCATCTCATCGATTCAAAAACTTCCCAGGAAGTTTTCAGCTTGCTTCAGCGACAAGAGAGAATCTGATTTTATCCCAAACTCTCTGCCACGATCTCCGCGATATCTTTTACAATCACTTCCGAATGTTTGTCTCGCGCCGCATCAGTAATCATTGTCTTACAGAACGGACAGGCTGAAGCGATCGTCGTCGGTTTTGTCGTCTGCAAATCTTCGAGACGTTGATGGTTGACTCGTGTTCCGATTCTCTCTTCCATCCACATTCTTCCGCCACCGGCGCCACAACATCTTCCGGTTTCTTTCGAGAGGGCAGGGTCTTCATATGTGACCCCAGGGATTGATTTCAGAATATCTCTCGGCGCATCGTAGATCTGATTGTAACGTCCCAAATAGCAGGAATCGTGATAAGTCAGTTTTTCATTCAAATCTTTGATCGGTTTGATTCTTCCTTCGGCGATCAGTCGAGCAATAAAATCGGAATGATGAATCACTTCATAATTTCCACCGAACTGCGGATATTCATTTTTAATCGTGTTGAAGCAATGCGGACATTGAGCGAGCACTGTTTTGAATTTGTATTTTCCCATCGTTTCGATGTTCTGTTTGGCGAGAGTTTGGAAGAGATATTCGTTTCCAATCCTCCTCGCCGGATCGCCAGTACAGCTCTCTTCAGGCCCGAGGATGGCAAAATCGATTTTTGCTTCCTGCAAAATTTTGACGAGGGAGGTGCTTACTTTTTTGTTTCGATCATCAAAAGAACCGGCACAGCCGACCCAGTAGAGAACCTCGACCTCCGGTTTTTCAGAAAGACTCGGAACTCCCAGCCCTTTCGCCCAGACCGCACGCTCATCAAAACCGATTCCCCAAGGGTTTCCGTTGTTTTCGATATTTCGAAGGGTACTTTGAGCTTCTTCCGGAAATTCACCTTTCATCAAAACGAGATTTCGTCGCATGTCGACAATTCTTTCGACAAATTCAATCATGACCGGGCAGGCCTCTTCACAAGCTCTGCAGGTGGTGCAGGACCATAAGACATCGGGATGAATCACATCAGGTACCAAAGAGATAAACGCTTTATTCTTCGTCTCTTCATCTTTACTCGTTAGTGCCTGGATGTTTTTATACATGTAATCTTTGAGAGAAATGTTGATCTCTTTGGGATTCAGCGGTTTTCCTGTGTTCCAGGCCGGGCATTGGGCGGTGCAACGTCCACACTCGGTGCAAGAGTAAACATCCAGAATATCTTTCCAGTTAAAATCATTGATTTTATCGACTCCAAAACTGGTGGCATTCGGATCTTCCAGGTTAATCGGATTCAATGCTCCAGGGCCATAGGGCTTCGGATTGAGTAGGAAGACGTTTGGCAAAGAGGTGATGACATGAAAATGTTTTCCGTACGGAAGAAAATTCAAAAAAGTGAGAACAATTCCGATATGTAAAAAATAGGAAATCGCCGTTAAGATTCCAAGAGAAGTCGGAGAGAGACTCGATAGAAAAGTTTTTCCAAAAAAGGTTCCGACCGGTCCCCACCACCAAAACTCGGGGTATCCGTGACGAACAAAGTGGGATCCATCGTTAATAAAATCGGTGATCATTAAAGTGAGAATGAAACAGAGGATCAGCACCCCTTCTCCGGAAAGTGTGACGCGGGAAGGTTTTGAGACCAAGCGACGATAGAGAAAGTAAACCACTCCGATGACAACCAGAGTCTCAAAAAAATCTTTGGTGAGGCGATAAATATTTCCGATCGTTCCATCAAAAAAGGGGAGGGTAAATCCTTCTTTAAAACCGGCTCCGAAAGAGATAATCGTTTGAAGCGAGACCACACAAAATCCCCAAAAGATAAAGGCATGGAGAAGACCGGGAACGAGATCTTTGGCGATCAGCTTGTCTTGGCCAATGCCGTATTTGAAAAGACCTTTAATTCTTGTGCCGATACTGTCAAAACGATTGGTCGGTTTTGCCAAGGCGAGAAGTTGATATCGTTTGAACATCGAATAGCTGAAAAAGCCCAACGCCAATGTCAGAATAATCGCAACGGGAATGGGGTACATATGTCAATTTCCTCCAGATACTTTTTTTATGAGATGGATGATTCTTTTTACGGATGAAACAACCTTCAGTGGGGTATCAAAAAACTCTTTTACAATCAAGTCCCGAAGAGGTTTTAGTGGTAAAAATAATTTTTGATATGATAGGAAGAATATTCAAACTGAAAAGGAGACCGGTTATGAAAAAAATTCTGGTTTTTATTCTTGTGGTTGTCGGGCTGGCTGTTCTCATTGGAGGATGGGGAATTTCTGTCCGCAATCGTCTCGTCACTTTAGACGAAGGGGTCAAAGAAAAATGGTCGCAAGTCGAAAATGTTTATCAGCGGCGAATGGATTTGATTCCGAATCTCGTGAATACCGTCAAGGGATATGCGGCTCACGAACAGCAAACGCTTGAAGCGATTATTCAGGCGAGATCCCAGGCCTCCCAGGTGACAGGAGAGGCATTGAAAAATGTGATCGAAGATCCAGCCGCTTTCAAAAAATTTCAGGCCTCACAGGGGGCTCTTTCTTCGGCTCTTTCCCGTTTAATGGTCGTGGTGGAGCGTTATCCCGATCTGAAAGCAAATCAAAACTTTCTGGAGTTGCAGGCTCAACTGGAAGGAACTGAAAACAGAATTACCGTTGAACGAAAACGTTTTAATGAGGCAGCCAGAGAATATAACATCGCGATTCGACGATTTCCCGCCTCGATCATCGCCTCTTTTTCAGGATTCAAGGAGAAAGCCTATTTTGAGGCAGAAGCCGGAGCAAGCAAAGCTCCCGAGGTGAAGTTTTAATGATGAGAAGACAGAAATCAGAAATCAGAAGTCAGAAGAAAAGAATGATAAACTGGAGCATTGCTTTTCATTTTTTTCGTGTCCATTTTTCATTTCTTTTTGTTTTTCTTTTATCATCTCTTTCTTTTGCACTTGAGATCCCTTCCACTCCAACCGCTCGAGTGAATGATTATGCCCATTTACTCGACTCTTCTTCGCATTTTGAACTAGAATCGAAACTAAAAACTTTTGAAGAGGTGACTTCTACTCAGCTGGTTGTGGTGACGTTCCCATCTTTAGATGGGGAAAGTTTGGAAGATTTTTCCATTCGGCTCGCCGAAAAATGGAAGATCGGTCAGAAGGGAAAAGATAACGGCGCGATTCTCCTGATTTTCAAAAATGATCACAAGCTGAGAATCGAGGTGGGGTATGGGTTAGAGGGAGCCTTGCCCGATGCAACCACCAAGATGATTATTGAAAATGAAATAGTCCCCCATTTCAAAAATGGGGATTTTAAGAGAGGTATTTTTGCCGGGGTTGATGCGATGATTTCTGCCACCCAAGGGGAGTACAAGGCATCCCCCCAAAAAAATGGGCAGAGTTGGGTCGACTCTCTGGTGCTAATATTATTTCTGGGGTTCTGGGGATTTGGATTTTTTGGAATTGTTTTTTATAAAATAATCCGAGGGGTAACCGGAAACACAATTGGTTAACGCTCGTACGGTGGTTTCTTTGACTCCGT
>CAZSRQ010000033.1:0-18681 GCA_964609335.1 uncultured Pseudomonadota bacterium | reverse complement strand
AACTTTGATGTTTACTCAACGCCTTTCGCATCAAAATTTCAAAAGAAGCTTCAGCACCTTCAAATTGAAAACCTTTATTTTCTAATTCTTTAAGATTATTTAAGATAAGTTTTACTTTAGGATCTTTACTTTCTAAATTCACTCCAAATTCTTTTGCTTTATATAAAATATTTGCACTTCCAGAAAGATCAGAAACGAGAACTCGTCGATGATTTCCGATCAACTCAGGATCGATATGCTCATAAGTTTTCGGATTTTTTGCGACCGCATCGACATGAATTCCCCCTTTATGCGCAAAAGCGGAATTTCCGACAAACGGCTGATGACTATTCGGATTTCGATTCGCCAACTCATCGACAAAATGAGAAACCGTTTTCAATCTTTTTAATTGAGAGAATTTGAGAATCGGAAAATTCATCTTCAGTTCCAAATTTGGAATAATCGAAACGAGATTCGCATTTCCACAACGCTCTCCAAACCCGTTGATTGTTCCATGAATCTGCCTTGCCCCAGCTCGAACCGCTGCCAAAGAGTTTGCGACGGCAAGCTCGCTATCATTATGACAATGAATTCCCAAAGGGGTCGTGATTTCTTCAGAAATTTCTTGAATGATCGATTCGATCTCTTCTGGAAGCGAACCACCATTGGTATCACAAAGCACAATCCAGTCAGCCCCCGCTTTTTGTGCTTCGAGGAGACTGCTCATGGCGTATTCGGGATTCGCTTTATATCCATCAAAAAAATGCTCGGCATCGTAAATCACCTCTTCAACTTCTTTTTTAAGAAAACTGACCGAACTATTGATTAAATCTAAATTTTCTTTCAATGAAATTCGAAGCGCATCTTTCACATGAAAATCCCAGCTTTTACCAAATAAGGTGATCACTGAAACTCCCGCTTCTAAAAGTGCTTTCAGATTTGGATCTTTGGAAGGACTATTCCCCGCTTTTCTGGTCGAACCAAAAGCGGTGATTTTTGCATTTTTCAATTTGAGCTTTTTACACTGTTTGAAAAAATCGAGATCTTTGGGATTGGATCCTGGCCATCCCGCTTCAATATAATGAATGCCGAGTTCATCGAGCTCTTTGGCAATCGCAAGCTTATCTTCTACCGTAAAAGAGATATCTTCGGCTTGGGAACCATCTCGAAGAGTTGTGTCATATAAGGTAATTTTTGATTTCATTTTCTATAAACATCCTTCCGATGCCCAACTCGAACAACTTCAATCAACAAAATAGACTCTTCAATAGAATAGATGATGCGATAGTCCCCCTCACGAATTCGATAAGTATGAGTAGTAGCAGCTAACTTTTTTACTCCAGCTGGAAAAGGATTTTTTGTAAGACTTTCTATGGCATGCACTATGCGAGGAACAATTTTATGATCCAACCGCCTTAACTCTTTTAGAGCAGATGGTTTCCACTGAATTTTATAGGTAGCCATCCTTTTTTAACTCCGCGATCACTTGTTCATGAGAAATCGATTTTTCACTTCTCCGCTCTGCAACTATAGCTAAATCTTCCAGATCTTCTAAAAGAGATTCATAATCTTTAAAAGGGAGAATGACAGCTGTTTTTTCTCCTTTTTCATTCATTACAAATTGTGGTTTTTTTCTCTGAACTGCTTTCATAGAGCCTCCTTCTTTTAGAGGATAACACAGAATGCTTACTTCCCCAACCCAAACGCATCATGAAGAGACCTAACCGCCAATTCTGTATACTTCTCATTAATCACCAAAGAAATCTTGATCTCGGAGGTCGAAATCATCTGGATATTAATCCCCTCTTTCGCCAAGGTTTGAAACGTTTGCGAAGCGATACCGGCATGCGAACGCATCCCCACTCCGATAATCGAGACTTTGGCAATATTTTCATCGGATTCGACTTTTTTCGCCCCAATCTCTTCGGCTGATTTCGAAACAATCTTTAATGCCTTTTTGAAATCGGTTTTGGGAACGGTAAAAGTCAAATCAGTCGCTCCATCGGCACTGACGTTCTGAACGATCATATCGACATTGATATTCGCCTCGGAAATCGGCGCAAAAAGTTTCATCGCAATTCCAGGTTTATCTGGAACCTGACGAACAGCGATTTTTGCCTCATTTTTGTCATAAGCGATTGCGGTCACAACAACCTGTTCCATGGTGATTTCCTCCTTACAAACAACAGTTCCCTGATTTTGATTAAAGGATGACCTGACATGAATAGGAACATTATATTTCGCCCCTATTTCAACCGAACGAATCTGTAAAACCTTCGCTCCGGTCGAGGCCATTTCGAGCATTTCTTCGTAGGATATTTTGTCAATTTTTTTGGCTTGATCACAAAGATTTGGATCGGTGGTATAAACTCCATCGACATCGGTATAAATCTCACACGAGTCCGCTTTCAAAGCAGCCGCCAAGGCAACGCCGGTCGTATCCGATCCGCCACGCCCTAACGTCGTAATATGGCCATTTTCATTCGCCCCCTGAAAACCGGCGACGACAACAATTTTTCCGTCATTCAATTCTTTAAGAATATTTTCTGAATCAATCGATTTGATTCTCGCTTTGCTGTAAGCATCATCCGTTAAAATTTTGACTTGATGACCGAGATAAGAAATCGCTTTTCCACCGAGTTGCTGAATCGCCAAGGCCAACAGACCAACCGTAACCTGCTCACCGGTCGAAACGATGACATCATATTCTCTTTCATTCGGCGTTTCGCAAGCCTCGTTCGCCAAGGAAACCAGACGATTCGTCTCCCCAGCCATCGCGCTGACTACGACCACGACTTGATTCCCCAACTCCTGGGTTTTTAAGACCCGCTTTGCAACATTTCGGATTTTTTCGACATTTCCGACAGAAGTTCCGCCATATTTTTGAACAATGAGAGCCATAAACATCCTTTTAAAAATGGAATTATCAACCTATATAAGCTCTAAAAAGCTCGGGCATCTTATGCAAGCTTATCAGGCAAAGTCAAGGTATGAGCTTTGAGCAGATCGGACGATTATTGTGAATCATCACTCCCATTTATGGAACTTATCTCCCGCAGATACAGTTCAGCTTCAGAAAAAATTGGCTGAACAAATTGTGACAGACGATCAACCCTCCCTCTCGAAAATAGCACGAGGAGGTGATCTTCGGGGGAAATGCTTTGCCCCTACCGACAAACCTCTTCTCCCACTTTCTTAAACTTCTTCGAACCGAAGATTGCCGAGGGAGATTTGTAAAACTTGAATTCCAATAAATTAAACGAAGGATCTTGAAGAAAAAAAGTATAATGTTCGATCGGACTGTTTGGATAACGAACTTTCTCTTTCTGATAAAATTTCAACTTCTTCTTTTTCGCCCGTTTTAAAAATTTTTCCCAGGCTTGGTAGGTTGGAAAAACAAGTCCGAAATGTCGTGGGTAAATTCCTTTTTGGGGAGTCAGTTTTTCTTTCGTCAGTTGGGCAACGATCTGATGTCCGGCCAAATTAAAAATGATCGAATGGTTCGATTCTCTACCTACTTTACATCCCAATCTGACTTGATAAAACTTTTTCGCTTTTTGGAGATTATCGATGGGAAAAGCCAAATGAAAAATCACATTAGATTTTTTTAGCATCTATGAAATTTAGAAATATTCTGATGGTCAAGTAAAGCTTTTTCTAAAAGCAGGATTATGAAACAACTGAGGCAGGGTTGTCTTCCGCGGAAGATGAATCCACCTCAAGGTGTACTAGCTAAGCCAATATGAATGCCCCTGGCAGGAATCGAACCT
The DNA here is from genome assembly GCA_964609335.1 of uncultured Pseudomonadota bacterium. Taxonomy (GTDB): domain Bacteria; phylum UBA10199; class UBA10199; order JADFYH01; family JADFYH01; genus CAZSRQ01. The sequence goes on along the minus strand of CAZSRQ010000033.1, from coordinate 14,932 downwards.
GCGCAACCGGCTTCGGAGGCCGGGACTCTATCCACTGAGCTACAGAGGCAAAATTTTCTTTTTTGGTTAAAACCTTAAATCGTTTCAAGAAGCTAGCAAAAAAATACCCACCTGATTTTCATGGTTGCTGACGCATCGCGTTTTGACCGCTTCTCCGCTTGAGCTCTACAATAGTAGACTGAAATGAAAACCATTCTGTTCTTCGCTTTTCTGGTGATTTCCGTGATTCTCGCTTCCAGTCAAAATGAATCGGAAGGTTTCTCAGATTTTAATAAAAATATAAAAAATGAAATAAAACTGGAAATTGAAACTCCACCCAATACCCAGGTTTCTTCTAATGAGGCAAACCGCTCAGAGACGAACCGTGAAAAAACGTGGCATCGACTGTTTTTTCCTGAGAACACAAAAACAGCCAAAATTTATATTCAAGGGGCATTCGGTGGAAAAATCATTCGGGAGTTCAACTTCGAAAACCATCCTCCCCCCCTTTTAAAAATTTCAGAAGCGGTGATTTCAGATTCTTCCAATACTCTACAACCTGAACAGATGAAAACATTGCCCGAGCTCTGTCCGCGAATGCTTTCAAAAAAAAGCAATCTCATCCCTCCCTTCCTGTCTTTTAGACAACCTGGGTCTCCGGAAGAAGCAGTTTATGAGGGAACACTCGATTTCCTGATCAATCCTGTCACCGATCACACGAACAATCTCTATCTGGAAACAGCCCAATTGAAATTTGACTATGAAGATCCGACCGTTTTTGTCGGATACAATCATCAAACCGGAGAAACCTCTTATGAAGAAAATGGAGGGTTTTACTCAAACATTCATTTTTTCATTCTCCCCTACCAACCGGAGCTGGAAGCGCTCTATCAATCGATGGGAAATGATTTCGCCAGTCTAAGAAAATCGGAAAGGGAACTTTTAACCCTCTCGGAAAATGACCCGAGAAAAACAGAAATCGAAAACCGGATCGAAAAACATTATGACAAACTTTATGGTGTCGGGAATGCTCTGGGCCCCTATCAAATACTGATGCATCTTGTTTTTGGATCTCTCCACAATTTTCATTGGGAAGAATTGCAGCATCTCTCTTCTCCGGCAAACCATGGTTTTATCCCGGGCACCTTTCGCGGAAGCTCCCATTGGGGCTACACGCTCTGCGAATGGGGAGACGCTTTCTATCATACGACGGAACAAAAAATGAATTACGCAAATTTCCCTCTCTGGCGTTGGACAAACAGTTCATCGAATGAAAAAATAATTCTTGTCGTACTGGAAGGAGATGACCAACTTCGCAAAAACCCCGATCGTCTCAAACTGGAGGAAAAGCGGATTCTCAGGAGTTTTGACTATTCGGATGATCTGATCGGGTTTTTCGTCATCTCCCGAAATGAAACCCTAAAGCAGCGAAAAACCTTAAGCTCTCCGTTAGAAGATTTTATTTTGCAGATAAGAACGAATTAAATTTTTGAACCGCTCAGGTCCTTACACAAACGGGACATGGTGAGCTTGTCGAACCATCACTCAAGTACACTCAATGCATGGTTCGACTTCGTTACACTACGCTCACCATGTCCCGTTTTGGGTTTACTTGAGCATCTGAGCAATGACAATTTTTTATTAATAAAGGAAACTCTCTTGATTAATCTTTTTTATCATATTAACTACATCCCCAGCATGAAAATACAAACCCTCGATCAAAACCTGAAATGCCCGACCTGCAAAGCCCAGCACCTGGTCAAAACCTGCCGCAAACTGATGAATTTTACCGCAGGAGAAATCACCTTTTTCTGCCGGAATTGCAGAACAAAAATCGGTTTTCTCAATTTTGGAAGATGGAACTCTTTGCACCATCTTTATCTGAAAAAACTGGAAGAGAAAATTACCGGAGAAGTAAGCAGAAACCGGGATCCCAGAAGAAGAGAATTCAGAAGATAATTTTTTTAGCTCCACAATTTTTCATATACTTTTTTCGCCAATTTTTCGCTCATCCCTTTTACTAACAACAGCTCTTCCATCGTCGCCTGAGACATTTTTTGAACCGTTCCGAAATGTTTGAGCAGATTCTTTTTTCGGCTTGGACCGATTCCTTCGATATTGTCGAGGATAGAAGACAAAGACTCTTTCCCTCTCAAAGCTCGATGAAAGGTAATTCCGAAACGATGCGCTTCGTCCCTCAGCTGAACAAATAAATGAAGTTCAGAAGAATTTGGTTTAAGAATAATCGGATCTTTTCGATTCAAAAGAAAAATTCTTTCGGGTCTTTTTTCGTCTCTCTCTTTCGCCAGTGAAACCAGATCGACATTCAAGACATTTTTATCTTTCAATGCCGCTTCTGCTGCCCCCAATTGTCCTTTTCCTCCATCGATAATCATCAAATCGGGAAGCACCCAATTTTCCTGGCTCAACCGACGAATCAACACTTCGTAAATCATCGCAAAGTCGTTTGCCTGATCGACCGTTTTGATTTTAAATTTCCGGTAAAACTGTTTCGCCGGTTTTCCATCGACAAAGCAGACCATTGATCCAACCGCCAATTTTCCCTGAATATTTGAAATGTCATAACATTCGATTTTTCTCGGCAATCTCGACAGACTCAGCTTTTCCTGAAGATTTGTTAACACCTCTTCTCTTGCTTCATCGCTCTGCAATTCCCGTTTCAGTTTCTCTTCGGCATTCTGATTCGCCATTTGAATCTGTTCAAACTTTTCCCCTTTTTCCGGCGGTTTTATGACCACTTTACTTTTTTTGATTTCAGAAAGAATTTCCTGAATCGAGATCTGATCTTCGAGAGAATACGGAATCAGAATTTCTTTGGGGATCAACAGAGCTTCCTTGTAGTATTGCAGAAGAAAACTCGACAAAACCTCTTTCGATTCTTGCGGAGTTCTAAAAAAATAATGTTTTCGTCCGGATAAATTCCCATCCCGATAAAAAAGAATCACAAAGCTGGTTCTCTCTCCCTCTCGGCAAAAGCCGATGACATCGTGATCAGAACCGAATCGATTCGCCACCTTCTGCTTTTCAAGCGTCACCTCAATCGCTGACATGAGATCACGCACCCGAGCCGCTTCTTCAAATTGAAGATTTTCTGAAAATTGATCCATCTGATTTTTTAGGGATTGAATCAGATCGCGATTTTTTCCTTCCAAAAAAAGTCGAACCTGCTGAATCAATTTCGAATAATTTTCTTTGGAGATATAATCAACGCAAGGCGCATCACACCGTTTGATCTGATATTGCAGACAAGGTCGAACCCGATTGGAGAATTCTTTCTCGGTGCAAGTTCGCAGTTTGAAATGCTCTTCGATAAAATCAGCCACCTCTCTCGCCTTGAATCCGGAAGGATACGGCCCAAAATAAAGCGAACCATCTTTTTCAAGATAACGGGTGACAATTAATCGCGGGTAAGGATGTTGAAGATTCAATTTCAGGGAAAGATAGTTTTTGTCATCCTTCAAAAAAAGATTATATTTCGGCTGATATTTTTTAATCAGCGTATTCTCCAAAAGCAGCGCCTCTTTCTCATTCGCCGTGAGAATCGGCTCGATCTCGGAAACTTTTTTCATCAGAAATTGGATTTGATATCTTCCATCTTTCTCGGACGAGAAATAGGAGAACACTCTCGATTTCAGGTTTTTTGCCTTGCCGATGTAGAGAATTTCTCCGGATGTATCTTTCATGAGATAGACGCCAGGAGACTGGGGAAATTCTACAATTTTAGAATGAAGAGTAGACATATTGTTTGAGTATTCAGCATTCAGCGATCAGCTTTCAGTATTTGGCATTCAACAATCATCGTTAGCTTTTTTTAAACTGATTACTGATTTAACAACCGCAAAATAAAATGTTGGTTTTTAAAGTTGTCATTCCTGCAGGTTTTTGGGCAGGAATCCCCCTGATCCAACTATGGAGTAGGGGGATCCCCGATAAAAACATTCGGGGATGACAAACTATTCCGGTTGCTATAGCTAACTCTTTATCCCCACCGCCAACTCCGCCACCTCAAGATCCCGAATCTGATCCCGCAATTCCGCCGCTCTCTCAAACTCCAAATTCTTCGCCGCTTTCTGCATCTCTTTTTTCAGCGTTGCCACAAGAGCTGGAATTTCATGCGGAGCGATTTTCTTTTTGTCTTTCGTTTCAATTTCAATCGGAACAGTAAAATAATCCTGCTCCGGAACTGTTTCCAAAATCTGCACAATCTTTTTTTGAATCGTCTGCGGAGTGATTCTATTTTTCTGGTTATATTCCAGCTGAACCGCTCGTCTTCGATCCGTTTCCTGAATCGCCCGTTTCATCGAATCGGTCATTTTATCGGCATAGAGAATGACTTGTCCTTCGACATTTCTCGCCGCACGCCCAAACGTCTGGATCAGCGAGCGTTGCGAACGCAAAAAGCCCTCTTTATCGGCATCGAGAATCGCCACGAGTGATACTTCGGGCAGATCCAGTCCTTCGCGGAGTAGATTGATTCCGACCAAAACATCGAATCCTCCCATTCTCAACTCACGAAGAATTTCCATTCTATCTAACGTATCGACTTCCGAATGAAGATAACGAATCCGAATTCCAAGCTCATGATAATATTTGGTCAGATCTTCTGCCATTCGCTTCGTGAGTGTCGTAATTAAAACCCGCTCTTTTTTCTCAACCCTTTTCTGGATCTCTCCGAGCAGATCATCCACCTGATGCTGAATCGGTCGAACCGAGATTTGAGGATCGATGAGCCCAGTCGGACGAATAATCTGTTCGACCACCTCTCCTCCCGATTTTTCAAGCTCATATTCAGCAGGAGTTGCAGAAACATAGACCGCCTGGGAAACGAGCGATTCAAACTCATCAAATCGGAGCGGACGATTATCGAGCGCCGACGGCAAACGGAATCCATACGAAACGAGTGTCTCTTTTCGGGCACGATCCCCTTTATACATCCCATTGATCTGCGGAATTGTCAGATGCGATTCATCGAGAATGATCAGATAATCTTTTGGAAAATAATCGATCAAAGTCGGCGGAGCTGCTCCGGCTGGACGACCGGTGAGATGACGAGAATAGTTTTCGATCCCTTTGCAAAATCCGATTTCTTCCATCATCTCTAAATCAAACTTCGTTCGTTGCTCGATTCTCTGCTGCTCTAAAAGTTGATTTTGCTGATAAAACCATTTCGATCTTTCTTCCAACTCGTCGCGAATATTCACCACCGCTTTTTTCATCACATGCTCCCAAGTCACATAATGACTCGCCGGATAGATCGCGATCTTATCGAGTTCTTGCAGGATTTCTCCTCGCAGTGGATCGACTTCACAAATCTTGTCAATCTCATCCCCAAAAAAATAAATCCGAATCGCCTTTTCCTCTTCATGCGCCGGAAAAACCTCAACCACATCTCCCCGAACCCGAAAGGTTCCACGATGAAAATCGTAATCGTTTCGCTCATATTGGATTTTAATTAAATTTTTAAGAATTTCGTTTCGATCGATGGTTTGACCTTTTTCGACAAAAACCAAAAGCCCATGATAAGCCTCGGGAGAACCTAATCCATAGATGCAAGAAACGCTGGAAACAATAATGACATCATTTCGTTCGAGGAGAGAGCGGGTCGCCGAATGCCGCATTTTGTCGATTTCTTCATTGATCGTCGAATCTTTTTCAATATACAAATCCCGCGAAGGAACATACGCTTCCGGCTGATAATAATCATAATAACTGACAAAGTATTCGACCGCATTTTCAGGAAAAAGCTCCTTGAATTCACCATAAAGCTGGGCTGCCAAGGTTTTATTCGGAGCCATCACCAAAGTAGGTTTCTGCACCTGGGCAATCACATTCGCCATCGTGAAAGTCTTACCAGAACCGGTAACCCCCAGTAAGGTTTGGTGTTTTCTTCCAGAATTGATTTCTTTGACCAGCTTTTCAATTGCCTGGGGTTGATCTCCGCACGGTTTATATTCAGAAATTAGTTTGAAAGAGTTCATATTTTTATTATCATTCGCGAAATATTAGCAACTCCAGAGAGAGCCAAACGATTTATATAATATCGGATACTAAACGGTTTAATGACAACTTAAAAATTTTAATAAAGGGGGTTAAAATGCCTAAAGAATTGAGTTTAATAGGAAGTTTTTTTGAACCGATTGGTCATGGAAATAAACAACCCCGCTTATATCCACCAGGAATCAGGGAACTTGTTGAACCTCATATTGTTGAGTTTGAGCCGGAGGAGCTAGAAGCCCAAGAAGCCGCAGCAAGAGCACATCAAGAAGCCAAAGAAAAGAAAGGCCAACCATCCCATTATATTGCTGTCGAACTCGCCGCTTTAGTTACTTCTATTCAATCGATCAATTTTCAGTTCCCTCCCCTTTTTCAACCTTTAATGGGAAGTTCAAAAGGATCAGAAACAAGCTGGACATTAGCCGGAGCCGGAGCTTCCCTTTTGACGATCGCCTACTTTGTACGACAACATGCCGAGCAAATTCCTGTTCTGGGATCGAGAGCTCGACTTGCATTGAAAATGGCTGGGGTTCTGGGATTGGGAGCTGGCGTTTATATTTCTTCACAAAACTCAACGGATACAACCGTATAAATTTTCCATCGAAAAGAGAGAAAAAATATCTTAAGCGTATGTGAGTCGTTGACCCGGAAGGTGTTTCTGCAAATATTGTTGCAGTTGAGGCGGGGATGACATCGAGTGAGACGAGAGGTTTAATGAGTGAAGGAGGTTTAACCGATGAAACTCGAAACAACTTTCATTTCTCCAACGGTTTTTTTTGAAGATTTACCCGGCTTTCATCCTTTTGAAATCTCCATTTCAAAAATTTTTCCAACCTCCCTGCCAAAAACCTTTTCAAATGACCGGTCTCATTCTATCGAAGATTTTTGGAGTAAAGGAAAACAGAGAATCTCTCAACTCAGCCGGTCTCAAACGATTGTATTGGGAGGAGCGGTTTTAATGACTGTGGGGCTTGCCCTAGTTTGGAAAGGAAAATTACCTCTATTACCAATCATTGGGGGCGCTTCCATGGTTGCCGGTGCTGCCATGATGATCGCCCCCAACAGACTTTTTACCGATATTTCAGAATTTATCAACAACTTCAAATTGCAATATCAATTCTTGCGCATTTCTCTAAAAGAGATATTCAATCAACCTCTTTTTGACAACTAAATCGCACTTGCTCCGGTTTCTCCCGTTCTGATTCGAATCACCTCTTCAACCGGGAAAACGAAAATTTTTCCATCTCCAATTCGACCGGTTTTCGCCGCTTTTTGAATCGTCTCCACTACTTTTTGCAGATCCGGTTCATTGACAATAATTTCAAGTTTGATTTTTGGCAGAAAGTCGACCACATATTCGGCCCCTCGGTAAAGCTCGGTGTGCCCTTTCTGACGGCCGAATCCTTTGACTTCGGTGACCGTTAAGCCTTGAATTCCAATTTCTTGGAGTGCCTCTTTGACTTCATCTAATTTGAAAGGTTTAATGATTGCTTCAACTTTTTTCATATGGACAATCCTCTTTTAAGTTTTAATTGTCGGAGCGAATACAAGATTCGCCCCGACATATTATTTTAGTAAATATACCCTTCTTCACCATGATCGGTCAGATCAAGCCCTTGACGCTCATCATCTGCCGCAGGACGAAGTCCAATCACCAGTTTAATCGCATAAGCAATCACTACAGTTGCTAGAACCGAGAGCACCACGGTAATTCCCATTGCTTTTAACTGTTCTAACCAGAGAGTTTTTCCGACGACATCTTTTAAATGGGTGGCGAGATTTGCATTCACACTCGAATCAGCAAAAATACCGGTGACAAAAGCACCAAGAGTTCCACCGACGGCATGAACCCCAAAGGTATCGAGAGCATCATCATAACCTAACCAATGTTTGAGTTTGAAGCAGGCTAAAAATGGAACCACTCCTGCCAAGATGCCGATGATGACTGCCGATTGAGCAGTGACAAATCCGCAAGCGGGCGTAATCACGACAAGACCAGCGACTGCACCCGAACAAAATCCCAGCACACTCGGTTTTTTCTTGATGACCCATTCAAGAACTCCCCAAGTAAAGGAGGCAACTGCAGCTGCCAGGGTAGTCGTCATGAAAGCATTGGCAGCAACCCCATCGGCGGCGACCGCACTTCCGGCGTTAAATCCATACCAGCCAACCCAGAGCATTCCGGTTCCGACCATACAAAGAACCATGCTGTGCGGCGGCATTGCATCTTTTCCGAAGCCGATTCTTTTTCCGAGAATCAGGCAGAGAACGAGAGCTGACCAACCAGAAGACATATGAACAACGGTTCCACCGGCAAAGTCGATTGCCTTGATTCCTGCACTCGCGTTCCAGACTCCGTTCATATAACCGGTAATTCCCCAAACCATATGAGCGAGCGGGAAGTAGACAACGATCATCCAGATTCCGACGAAAAGCATCAACGCGGAAAATTTCATTCTTTCTGCAATCGCCCCGATCATCAATGCCGGCGTAATAATCGCGAACATCATTTGATACATCGAGAAAACATTATGAGAAACCCAATAGGAGTAATCAGTGTTGGGATTGGAGTCGACCCCTTTGAGGAAACTGAAATCCATCCCTCCCAAAAACGGGGTTCCTTTCGCAAAAACCCAGCTATAACCGAATGCCCACCAGAGAATCGTGACAAGCCCGGTAATTCCCAGACATTGGGCGAGGACGGAGAGAACGTTCTTCGATCTCACCAAACCGCCATAAAAAAGGGCGAGACCTGGCAGGGTCATAAATAGAACGAGAAGAGCGGAGGTCATCATCCAGCCGTTATGTCCTGGGCCTGCACCGCCGATCTTTGAATTGACTTTTGCGTCGGGAGCATCAACTCCTCGGGCGGCGTTATTCACATACGCCTCAAGATCTAAAACTCTCTGTTCTAAAGTTGGATCAGCTTTTGCGCCTGTAGCAACGGGAGCTGCAGCTGGAGCCGAGGGTTCAACGGGCGGAGTCACTTGAGCGACGGGTCTTTCTGGATTGGCCGTTGGATCAGCTTTCGCCAAACCGTGAAAAAACAGACCGACTCCAAACAGCAAAAAGACAAAACTGAACAACCACTTTCTCTTTTGTGAGAACATCGATTTTCCTCCTTCAGGAATAAATAGGCTTCCCTCCTCATGTTCCCCTCTCTGACAAGAGAAGGTTAGAAAGAGGGGAAAATTTTGTTTTATGTAAAATAATCGTCAAAAAGATAAGCAAGAGTCGTACCAGTCAAAAAAACAAAAACAATTCGCGAAATATTTGGGGATTTTGAAAAGAACGAAAAAAAAGAGAAGGAAAAATTTGCCTAAATTTTAGTCGGGTGATTAAAAGTTAACAATTCCCGTTACACGATTTTGTGTATATTTTTTTAAGTTTAGGAGACCTCTAAAAACTTATACTTATGGTTCGACTACGCTCGCCATGTCCCAGAATCAGTTGATCTCCCGGATGGGACATCCTGAACTATCGAAGAGTTGTTGAGAAACATGAATTTTTAGAGATCCCTAAGCTAGAAATCCGAAAAAAAATCGAGTTATGGGAGTCAACAAATAAAAATACCGACCCTGCAAAGAAAAACTAGCAACTTAATTTTTATACCTTCGAAATCCCTTCTATAAAATTTACAATTTAACCATTTTTAGGAGGTTTTTTATGGCAATAAACTCGCCTAGAACCATATTTATTACTGGGGCAAGCAGTGGAATTGGTGCTGCTACTGCTTTAGCAGCGGTTGAAGAAGGCTTTCAAGCCGTGGGAGTTGGCTCACGTCCCTTAGAAAAAATCCCTCAAGCACTGCAGTGTCTCCCTCCAGATAGATTTGTGTATATTCCGGCTGATGTAGCCGATCCTGCTCAGATCGCTCAAGTTGCACAAGGAGGAATCGATCGTTTTACAAATCTTGGAGTTGTCAACGTTTTCTTAAACGCAGGCGTATTCGCAGCCGACAATGCCGCTCCAAACGAAGTTCAAAGAATGTTTGATGTAAATGTCAACGGCACTCGACTCATGGCAAATGTTTTCAGTCCTATTGTTAGAGCAAGCGGTGGAGGATTTGTCACCTCCAGCTCTATTGTCGCCGCAGAAAATCTAAATATCCCTAATGCAGCTAGATATAGAGAAACTAAACAAGCGGTCGCCGACTTTATTTTTGGAATGCATCAAAATCCTGAATATCAAGGAATTCGCGGAGGAGTCGTTTATATCGGAGCTTCTCCCACTGGAATGACTACAAGAGAAGGTGAGTTAATAATGGGACTTTTAATGGCCGGCGCAATCTCTACAGAAGCCGATCCTACAATTCGTAATGCGATATTTAATCAAATTAGAGAGGGTGGAGTCGCCGCCGAATCTCAAAATCTGGAGACCTTTCTTAGAGCATTTTTGGGAAATGAGTTTGATCAATTGGGTCAAGCAAGAGACGGAATCTCTCCTAGAGCTGTCCGCTCCGAAAGTTCTCTCATAAGATTAATGAGATCTGACCACACTTTAAGTAGTGGAAGAAGTCGAATGATGGCAGGAAATTATTTTATTTCTCCTGGCGAAATTCAAAGTAGAGTGAATCAACTGCTAGTTTCAAGAGATATTGCGGTTGCTCCAGAAACTGTAGCAAGACAAGTAGTCGCCTGGATCAGTGAAGGGCTTCCTAAACCAGGTGCTCCCGAAAGCAGAAGAATTTATAGTGTAAACGGTGCAGAGGGTCCTGTTCAGGGATTACTAAGAACCTTTTCAAACTAGAACTTTTAAAACTTAAAGTAGAAGCGTTATTCGTGCTTCTACTTTAAGTTAATTGACTAAATAGTGCTGAACAAACTAACGCTACTGCGGCAACTTCTTTTACTTTTGGTCCCCTTTTCAAAAGAAGAATCGTTGGAATAAGTGCTAACCCTCCCAAGATAACCCCTCCAAACCCAAGAGCAGTAGACCAAGAGAATTGCTTGCCCATCATTTTTTCTGCTTTCAACTGTGGCGAAATCAGCAGACGAAGAGAATCAGCAATTTGAACTACTCTTTCTCGACTTGAAAAAAATTGAGTTGGATTAGAAAGTGAATTGGAAAAATTGGGATAATCGTTAAAATCTGTATCAATCGTAATTTCTTCTTTTCTAAATCCGGTCAAATTAGAAAGAGTTTGAAAAATTAATTCGCTCCAACCAGTTAATTGAAGCCTGACATTTCTCGGAGAATAAAGTCCAACCGGTTCAAAGCAATAATACTTAGCAGGAATAGGACCTAACTCTAATAAAGTTAATGCCTCATTTTGTGTTAAATTCAAATGGTGGCCTAAAAGTGGAAATAAAGCTTGATCTCTATCTCTTCCCTGACATTGAGTCACTTGGGTAGCAGTTTCGATATTCTGGGTATAAACAGCTTCTAAACCTTCCTTAATGTTTTTATCGATCTCTTCCTCTGTAGGAACAACCTCCCCTTTTTTTAATTTACCTTTTACCTTATCAACAAAAGCTGGATCTGCTTTTAGAGACGCAAACTGAGCTTCTATTTTAGGTCGAAATGCTTCTAAACTTTTCGGGATTACATTAAGATTTAACTCATACATATAAGCAGGACGATGTCCTTGGTGATCCGCCTCTCCTACGCAAACTCCATAACCAAACTTATTTGCTCTTCCATCCACTACCTGTTTTAATTCTTTTAAAGTTGGATCTTTCTGTGAACCTTGTAGTTCTGCTGTCAAATCTTTTCCAAAAACAGCTTGGTATCCTTCCTTTCTGTTCTCGACAAATATTGGATGCGCCCCTCTGATCATACTGTCTCTACGAGGATCGCAAAAATAGGTATCCGATAATTTGTATTCCTGAGAATAACTGATATCGAGTGGAACAGGAGCATCAAAAGAAGATTGTAATGTAATTTCATTCGCGGCCATAAATCCTCCAAAAGAAAAATTAGTCAGTGTGATTGATATCGAAAGAAGGGACAATGAGTTGCTAGTTTTTAACTCACCTCACGCAATTTTTTCGGTCCTTCGATCCATTCTTTTTATTCCCTCTTTAGTCATTCCTCTGGGAAGCATTAAAACCAGCAAAAAACCGATCACAGCTCCAAAAAAATGTCCCATAAAACTGAACTGCGGAACAAAAAAATCGAGCCCTGCCTGAAAAAAAACAATGAGTAACATCGAGCGAAGCTCTTTTTTCGCCAGCTGGCTATTCTCTCTGCGCCACTCTTTGAGCATCAGCGCGGCCGTCCCCCCCACGAGCCCCATGATACAGGCGGAGGCACCGACCACGAACATCGACTGTTTAAAGTAATAAAGATGACCCAAGAAAATCAGAATCATCGCTCCGATTCCTGAAATAAAATAACAGGCCAAAAACTTCACCTTACCCAAAAGATATTCGAGAAGACGGCCAATCACCCAAAGCCCCATCAGATTCATCAGCAGATGGACGAATCCCAGATGCAAAAAATTGACGGTGATAAATCGCCACCATTGCGGAAATCCTCCCGGTTCATCCGGAAAATAAAAAAGCGCTCCCAGATGATAGAGGTTTTCAGGATCGGAGGATCCCCCTTTCATCTCAAAGAGGAAAACGAGCAAATTGATTAAAATCAGGCCATAGGTGGCATAAGCTCGCCAGCGGGTCGGATGATAGGAAGAGTGATAACGGGTCGTCTCCAAAAAATCTTTTTCGATTTCAAGGATGATTTGCTGTTCTTCAGCCGACAACTCAGAGATTGAAAAAGGTTTGATTCCGAGATGGAGTCTTCTTTGAATTCCCCGTTTCATCATCGGGTCGGCAATGTTCATCGCTTCGGAAAGAAGCAAACGGGCATTCACTTCATCTCCCGCTGCCCACAAGGCGGTTCCTATCGAAGATTTTTTTTGCGCGTCGTTATAAATCGAAAGAGGGCCGGATAATATTTTTTCAACGAGTTCTTTTTTTCCTGTAAAAACGAAAACAACCAACCAAACCACATTTTTGAGAACCTCATCCCGAAATTTGCCGGAAACTTTTTTCCATTGGGGATAAAGCTCAAAGAATTCTTTTAAACGCCCTGTTTCTGCCAAAGCGCGAAGATAATTGGGAAGATAATGAAAATTTTTATCGAGCCATTTCCGATGTTCTGGGTTTTCACCCCACTGGACAAACTCTTCCCATTCTCCCCCGAACATGAACATTCGAATCATCGCAGATCGGCCGACATCCGAATCGCTCTCTTCAAAACTTTTCAGAAGTTTTTCAGCCTCTTCGTGAAAACCTTGCTGTTCAAGCATCAGCGCTTTGTAAATATGATTCGCATCCCTCCATCCATCCAAAGGATGAAGAAAGCTCAAAAAACGAAACAAATGATAAGCCCATCGAAATTGGCTTCGATAGATCAGCCGATTCACCCAAAGAACTCCGAGCGAGGGGAGAAAAATCAAAACTCCCCAAAGAGTCGTCGCCAAAGGAAAAAGATTCGGACGGTTCAACAGATCACTCGCTCCCATCAGAAGAAAAATGGAAAGCGAAATAAAAATCCAACCGATTCTTTTCAGCGGATGATGGGTCAGCGACTGAATGATCAACAGAATGCACCAGACTTCAATCGACCAGAATATGAGAGAATGGAGATCCATGATGAGAAAAGAATACAGAAGGCAGAAATCAGAAGTCAGAAGAATAAGGATTTTTATTCTGATTTCTGTCTTCTGTCTCCTGATTCCTATATTTTATTTTTTGACTTTTCTATTTTTAAAAATACCACTCGCGCTGCCCCAATGATCCCTGCCTTATTCCCCAGACTTGCCTTGATGAGTCGAACCCGTTTTGCGGTCGTCGAATAAAGATACTTGGAAATCGACTCTAAAGCAAAAGGAGAAAAACAGGAAAATGCCTCTGAAATTCCCCCTCCCAAAATAATTGTTTCGATGTCGAGCAGGTTTACGATGGAAGCAATTCCAACCCCCAAAGATTCTCCAAAGTTTTGGAATATTTTCAAAGCGAACGGATCTTTTTTCTTCGCCAACCCAAAAAGCTGCAGAGGGGTGAGATCGGTCGATCGATTCAAAGAGGTCAGCTGATGAAAAATACCGGTAGCGGATGCAGACATTTCGAGACATCCCTGTCCACCGCAATTACACTGCAACCCATGTCGGTCAATCACGAGATGCCCTGCTTCACCGGCAAAACCGGAATCTCCATGAAATATTTCCCGATGGATGACAATGGCACCGCCAATCCCTGTTCCCAAGGTTAGGAGGATAAAATTTTTTTTATTTTTCGCAGCTCCCAGCCATCCTTCTCCGATAGCGGCCATATTGGCATCGTTGTCGAGAATCATCGGGATTGAAAATTCACGTTTTAGCTTTTTGAGAATCGGATAGTTTTTCCAGTCAGGAAAATGGGGCGATTGATAGACAACTCCTTTTTCAGGGGAGACAATTCCCGGGATTCCGAGCCCTATTCCTTTTATTTTTATTTGATTCTTTTTTGCCCAATCGAGTTCGATTTGGATGGAGTGGATCAAGCGATGAAGCGTTTTTTCTTTGCTCTCTTTTGACTCCGATGAAACGGTTTTTTGATGAAGAATTTTTCCATTCAAATCGATCAAGGCTGTTTTTAGATCGGTTCCTCCAAGATCAACGGCCACTGCCACTTTTTGTGAAGATTTTTTGGATTTCTGATTCATCTTTTAAATAGATTTTAAAAATCAAAACCGTTAAAAATGCGGTTTATGAGTGTTTTTTTTGTTTCATCCTCCAACATCCACGATGAAATTGTCAAATTATCCGAAGCAGAATCCCATCATCTGCTCCATGTACTCCGAAAAAAAATCGGCGATCCGATTACTCTCGTGAACGGCTTTGGCTTAAGCATGCAGGGAAAAATCGACTCGATCGATCAAAAAAGAATTGAAATCAGGATTAGACTTCTTTCCTAACCTTTCCTAAATTTGAGTTCGAAGTTGTAAATTCCAG
>CAZSRQ010000032.1:0-19225 GCA_964609335.1 uncultured Pseudomonadota bacterium | reverse complement strand
TTAGTGTTTCTCGTAAAACCAAAGAAAAGCTTCAATGAAAAAAGATTTTTAAATGAAGAGCATTTTTTTAAATATGTTTCATTATCGAATGGATATTAATCTTTATTAAGTACATGGACTCTCTCCATGTGTCAAGAAATTCTTGTGCAATGCGTTACCAAAACAAAAAATATTTTATAAAATTCTCTCGCAGAGTTATTCGTTGACCTTTCGACTTTATCTTCTGTAATCTCAAATTCTGTTTTTTGCACAAATTAAAAACCTTCACTCAAAATTTTAGACATAACAACCCCAATGGCCGACGTTGAAAAGCATAAAATTTTAGTCGTGGATGATGATCCGCAAATCTTCAAAATTATCTTTCGTCTTCTCAACTCAAAAAAATACCAGGTTGCTTCGGCTTCAAATGGAAACGAAGCACTCAAAAAAATTGAAGATGAAAAGCCTGATTTGGTGATTTTGGATTTGATGATGCCCGGAATGAGCGGGCTCGATGTGAGTAAAAAAATAAAGGAGAATTTTTCAATTCAACCGATCATGATCCTGGTGCTTTCAGCCAAAGACAGCCAAATGGATCGCAGAAAATGTTTTGAAATGGGGGTAGATGACTACATTACCAAACCATTTCACATCGCTTCTTTGGCGCGCAAAATTGAATATATGTTTGAGAAGAAGAAAACCGCCTAATCTCTATCTCACTTCCAGAATCAGGTCGACCTCAACTGTTGCAAAACCGGGAAGATCGGTCACTCCGACCGTGACACGACTATGTTTTCCTGCGGGACCAAAAATCTGAACCAAAAGCTCGCTGGCAGCATCCATCACCTTCACCTGATCGCTAAATCCGGGATAACTGTTCACATAACCGGTCAGGCGAACCACTTTTTTGACCTTGTCGAGTGAACCCAATTCATATTTCACGATCGAAAGAGCATTTGCCAACGCTTGTTTGGCAGCTCTTTGGCCATTATCCATCGAAACGTCTTTTCCCAATCTCCCTTTAAAGGCAAGTTGTGGGCCGACTTTCGGAAGTTGTCCGCTGATGAATAGAAGTGAACCGGTTCTGACACAGGGAACATAATTTCCCTCGGAAGGAACCGGCTCGGTGAGATGAATTTTCAGCTCTTTTAATTTTGCTTCAGGTGAATTTTCTGCAGGTTTCATATTTTTTGTGGATATCGAGCTGCTTGGATGTCGAAACATTCAACAGGTTCAGACATAGAAAGAGCCGAATATTTACCTTCTCAATCGAATTCCTTTGAAAAAAACAACAAACGGGATTTTTTCGAGCAAACCCAACTCGGTCGAATCGATGGATGGCTTCACCAAAGAGAGAAGGTTCGGGGTCACAAAAACCTCTCTCATCTGTTCGACATAAATTCCCGCTTTTCGGAGCAACATGAAATATTGATCAATCCGATTTAAAAAACCGGCTTTCGGATTCAGCGCATATTCAAGATAGGGGTGAGTGAAAGAGATTACCACTCGGGAACCATCCTGGAGAATTCGGGCGATTTCGGAAAACGAGGAGACAAAATCCTTTTTATCCAGACGAGCGGCGAAAAAAACCAGAAAATCAAAACTCTTCTCGGCAAAAGGAGCCTGCATCAAGTTTCCTCTCGCAAACAAAACCCCTTTCGAATTTTCAACCATCGACCGGTTTCGGGTGGAGATCCCGACCTCAAAATCTATGATCTTTTCTGCCCCTTTTTCCAAAAGAAGATCCCATTTTGCACTTCCCGTGGCAGAGGCATGCAACGTTTTTTTGCCGGAAAGATTCGCGATCAGCGGAGCGATGCTTTCCACTTCAATGACCTCGAGGATTTTCTGGACTTTTGCCTTTGAAAGAACCGTTTCCGGCCTGGAAATAATCGGGGAAAACCGTTTCTTTGTCTTGGTTTGAGAAGCAGTTGCTGCCATTTTTTCAACCAATCTTCCCAATTTTTGCATCGCCTGACGAAGAAACTTTTCCATGTTTTTATTTTATAGATATTTTAATTGAGAAACGACAGAAAAATCAGAAGAAATAACCAAAGGTGAAATGCAAACGTGTTCTGTTCGGATCGGTCGGCTGCCTGTTTAAAATCACGCCATAATCCAATCGGACTGGACCGACCGGAGTGATATAGCGAATTCCCCCTCCGGCAGAATGTCGAACATTATAAAGACTCATTTCACCTAAATTGTTTACCAAACTTCCCGTATCCATGAAAAGCACCGCCTCTACCCCTTTAAAAAGTCTCATCTGGAATTCGAGGTTATGGACAAAGGCAACTTTTCCTCCCCCGGGATTTAGGGCATCTTCCCTAAAACCACGAAGCGTGTCGTCTCCACCCAAAAAGACAAGCTCTTGAGCAGGAACTTGATCATTTACTGTGACTGGGACAACCGCATACAAGCGAAGTGCATTCGCAATCGTGAAACGATGAAAAGGGGACCACCAATGCCCGGTTCGGGTGTTAAGTTTAAAAAATTTGGCAGTCGCATTGGTAAACTCGGTGCCGAAAGCAGTTGTACCGGAAGCATAAATTCCTGAATGGGGATCCCCAAAATTATCTCTTCCGTCATAGGTAATCAAAAATTGAAATTTGCCAGTGGTGTTATCATTGGTTCCAGGACGAAGTTGGGAGAAATCGGTCTTTTCGTCATTAAAGGTCGTTTGAATCAATTCATATTTCAAAAGAACTGAAAGTTTTCTCGTTAGTTCCCGGATCAGGGCGGTCGATCCTCCGGTTTGGATATCCTGGAAATACGGTCTTCTTTCGAACTGGGCGAACAGGCTGTTCAGATATTGCCAGCTCGATCCGAACAAACGTGGGTCGGTATAATCAATCTCGGCCCGGTTGAACTGGTTACCACCGGTTAATTTAAGAGAAAATTGCTTCGCCCAACCGAGCAGATTCAGATGAGTGTAATTGAGAGTTCCCTTGAATTTTGTATCGGTGTCGTAAGAAAATCCCAAATCGACCGTCCGGATTTTTTTCTCTTCGACTCGAACAACGAGATGGACAACTTCTTCTCTCCCCTTTAATCCGAGTGTTTCCAGGGAAAGGGCATCAAAAACCCCCAACTTTCTCAAAAAAGTCTGGCTCTGCAGGATTTGTTTGGGATTGAACAAATCACCCTGTTTAAACTGGACTGTTTTTCGGATGGTGGAATCCTGGGTAATAAAATTCCCGACGAAAAGGGTTTTACCGATTCGAACTTCGGCTCCTTCGAGGATTTTATAATGAACTTTTACTTGATAAGGAGCGACCTCCTCTACTTCTGTTTTGGCCTCCGCATAAGGATGGCCATGATTGGCATAATAAACAAGGATTGCCCGAACATCATCCTCCAGACGGACTACAGAATAAGGATTCCCCTCCTTCACATTCAAAAGTTTCTTGATTTGAACCGGCGTAAAGAGTTTCAAACCCTCGAAATCAACTTTTTCAACTTTTGTCTGACTTTTTTCGGTTAACCGGATTTGAATCCGATATTTATCCCGGGTCGGGATCAGATCTTTTTTCCAGTGATCGACTTTTGCCTCAATAAAGCCGTTCGCCTGATAAAAAGATTCAATCGTCTGCAAATCTTGTTTGAAAGCCTCTTCAGAAAAAACACCCGGAGTCAAGATCGCTTCCGGCTCTGTGAGCATTTGGGTTTTCAACTTCTTGTCGGAAAACGCCTTGTTCCCTTCGAAATCAATCGATTTGATTACCCGTTTTGTCCCTTCCTGAATTTTGAAAAGGACCTGGACGGTTTGGGGATTCAGCTCCTTTTTTTCAGCAGCGACTTCGGTCCCTTCGTAGCCCAAAGAATGGTAATGTTCGATCAGTTGGCTTTTCGAATGATCGAGCTCAAATTCATCATAATCTCCCGTATCGGTCACCCCGACGATCTTTCGAAGATGATTGGAAAGTTGATGTTCGTTCCCCTCAAAAACAACAACCACTTTTTTCCCTTCGCGGATTTCGAGGGTGATATTCGCTTTCCGCTTTTCTTCGTCAAATTGAACCGTCGCCTTGACCCGAACGCGGGGATGATGGTTCGTGTGATAAAGCTTCTCGATCGATTCGACATCTTTCTTCAAAATTTTCGGGCTGAATCCGAAAATGCGGGTAATTTTATTCTTGATTCGGCTATCCAAAAAAATATGGTTTCCTTTGACGGTGATATCGCCCACCCGATAATCTTTCCCCTTTTTGATTTTCACCTTGAGGGTGATCATTCGATGCGACAAATCTTTTTTTTCCTCGATCGTCACGGAGGTTTGTCGATAACCCTCCTTTTCATAAAAGGCGATCAGACGAGCCACCTGCTCGGGGATTCTCTCCGGCTGATAAACATCCCCGGGGGTCATAAAAATCGCCTTCTTGACATCTTTTTCGAGGATTGGATAATTGCCGCTCATATCGACGGTTTTAATGAGAAAGGCGTCTTGGAGTTGAAAAACAAGCGAAACATCTCCCGCTTCATGTTCCACGAGAACTTCAACATTTTTATAAATTCCCCATTTTCGAAGATCGTAAATCGCATTCTCCACTTTTTCCGGATCGAAATTATCCCCTTCCTTGATCCGGATAATGGCACGAACTGTCTCATTTCGTTCGGGAACCTCGGTTTCAATTTTGATCGAGCGGATTTTTTCGGCCGCAAAACCGGATTGGATTCCGAGAAAAACCGGAGAAAAAAAGACAAAAATGAGAAAAAAAGATTTTAAACGCATAACTCATTACTCATAACCCATGATATTGGATCAATTACAGTAACCGCAAAACCAAATGATCGTTTGACAAACTGTCATCCCCGAGTGTTTTTATCGGGGATCCCCCAACTCAACAATGGGAGGCGGGGGATTCCTGCCTACGCAGGAATGACAACTTAATTCAAAAATCGGTCATTTTGTTTTGCGGTTGTCATATCAATACCCCTTAAACCTCAAAGTCAGATCCAGCTTGTATCGTGCGAGCGAGCTTCGGGAAGCCTTGAGCAAAACATTATCGAACAACAAATATTCAGCCTGAATATAATTGGCGGTTTCTTCGACGGAAAGATCGGTTTTGAACTCCAAGGTCAAACGCTCTGTCACCCTTTTTCCGACGACCAGAGAGGTCAAGCTTTTTGAATCGGGATCTGATGCCTCCAGACGAAAAATATCCAGATGCGTAAAACCGGTGAGCGGTTGCTCGATCAAACCGGTCAATTGACTGGCCAAAACAGAACCAGCAATATCAGGACCGGAAAGTTTTTGGTTTTCGATCGGAAGTGCTCCGGTGAAAACGAGGGCCAAAATCTCCCGGTTTTCAAGGGGCGGATTTGAGCTGAACGTCGTCTGCAGATTTTCTGCAAATCCCTGGATATGGGCAGTGACCACATAATCACCGGAGGGGCGTTCAAAAAGATTTTGCGCCGTGATATCGACGTAGGGATCTTTTCTCGAAGCATCCCTGAAATCGATCACCCCTTTTGCATTGCTGAAATTGATTTTAAAATAGTGAAAACTTCCGTCGAGAACTTCGAGCGCCCCCTCATATTTTGGATTTGATTTGTTGCCGGTGATGTGAAGATCGCTTTTCAGATAAATCTCGGCAATATTGTTTCTGATCAAAAACTCTCCCGGACTCTTGATTCGAAGGTCAATATTGATATTCTCAAACAAATTTCCCCCCTCTTGGGACGAGGGAGCGGGTGCCGGTTTGATAATGTAATTCTTGATATCAAAATTTTTGATGTATCTTCCCTGGGTAATATCCAGATCCCCCGCCAGAAGCAGATGGGGATCAGTTCCCGTGAGAGTCATTTTCCCGGAGAGGGTCAATTTCAAAACCGCAGGTTGCGTATACGCAATCTCCTGAAAGTCGGCTTTCAGATCGGCTTTTTTGATTTTGAATTTTTCATGCCACAAAATTCCGGAAACCTTTACATCGCCATCCAAAATAGTCCCTTCGAGATTTTCAAAATTTATTTTTTGCGAATCGAGAGCAATTTTTCCCTTCAAATTCTCGATCGTATTCCCCAGGGCCCGAGGAAGAATAAATCCCCCCTTGAATGCAATCGCACCGGAGACGAGCGGCTCCTTCATATTTCCCTTTACGGAAAGATCCGCCTGAGTGGCACCTCCCGCATCCCGAAAATAGAGGGGGAATATTTTCAAAATCGCAAGATCGGGAGAACCATTGACCTGAAGGTTCAGAGCCCCTTCGGTGGAGAAAGAACCGTGGATTTTCAAAATTTGCTCATTCAAGGCAAGATTCACCTGGTCAAAATGAAATCCCCCCTGGCGATAGCCGATTTTGAGGATTCCGGAGTTGGTGAGGTTGTGGTCGCCGACCGGAATTTCGAGAGAGTCGATTTCAGTCAACATTTTGGAGTTTTGAAAATTTCCGATCAGCAGATCCATATTCATTTTGGCATTGAGGATTCCCTCCATCGGTTTTTGATCCAATGCGGCAAGGAGAGGAGCGATGGAGCATTGGTGACATTTGGTCTGGATGTTCAAGACATTTTGCCGTGCATAAGCATATCCCCCTTCGGTATCCATCCCCTGAAAAGGGGAACCCTTGAATTTGAATCCCTGATCGCTGAAATGGAATTCTACCGGACGAGGCATCGAGATTTTCTGGTAGTTTGGAGGTTGGAAATTGACTTTCGGAAAGAGGAAATCGTTGTTTTTCAGATCTCCTTCGACCTCCATGTCACCGACATGAAATTGATACATATGAAAATCTTTGACGTTTGTAACCAGCTTTCCCTTTTTGGTGTCATGAAAAACATCCATTTCATAAAATCCGCTGATTTTTCCCTGGATGTCCGGATTTTCAAGCAGGGCGGTCGCATCCAAATTATTGAAGTTTACTTTCAACAGCGCATGTCGTTTGTCATTGTCAAAAATTCCGTTCACCGCGACATCGACATCTCCGACAAAAGAGGCATTGGGAGGGGTTTTCCCTTTGTAATGCATGTCCCCTTTTAAAATATCGAAGTCGCCGACAATTTCTCCAAACTTGAGAAATTTATATCCCGCATCGAGAGCTCTTCCATGAAATTTGAAATCGGGAAGTGTCAGTTTTCCGGCGATTTCTCCGCTGACATCAGCATAACCGACAATTTCCTGATCGGAGAAAAAAGAGATCAAGGTTTTCAAATCGATCGCTTTTCCTTCGATTGGAACTTTCAGTTCCATCTTGGCAAAATCGACAAAACCTTTTCCGGTCAGCAAGGTTTTTTCGCTCTGAATCTGGAATTTCGTTAAATCGAATCTTCCTTTCTCTATTTTGGAGGAAAGTTGAATCGAGAGATTGGGGGTTTTGGGATTTAAATAATTATTGTTTGCCTGCAAATCGAGGGCCATGGTTCCCTGCATCTCCTGCGGGGTAAAGCCGACCAGATTAAATTGGAGGGAAAATCTTGTTTTTTCAAAAGTGCTTCGAGCATGCTCATTCAAGCCGGGAAGCTGTTCGACTTTTACCCAATCGACGGAGGAAAATTCCCCTTTTGCCCTTTGGGCGATCGGCGCAAATTTCAACTTCAATTGGTAGCGATTCTCCCCTATTTTTAAATCAATCCCCTTAAAATCAATCTCCTCGCCATCAAAAGCCGCCTCGGTTGAAAAATCGGAAAGATTCCATTTTCCAAAATGTGCCCCTTTCAAATTCAATTTTCCGGTTGCATGTTTGAGGGAAAAAAAGTTTTTCGTTTCTTGCGGAAAAGAAAATTCCCCTTCGTAACTGATTTCGTCGACTGACAAAGGTTGATGGGCCAGCTCCCCCCCACTCTTCAACAGGGAGAATTTCATCCAATGATTTCCGAGCGTATGCGACTGATAATGGAGATGGATCAACGGAAAGCGGACAACCCCATTCTTCAATTGGATTGAAATATTTCTGATTTCCCCCTGATCGATTGAGATTCTTTTGCTCAATTCGCGGATCAGATCGGAGGGAAATTTCTCCTCTTTTCTCGGAGGCAAATTGGAAAGATCAAAAGAAAGCCGATCGATTTCAAAAACCTTAAAAATCGCTTTCAGCCGAAAAACCGAACTTAAGCGGATCTGCGCCTTGAAATGATGCAGATCGACCAGCCTGGTTCCTTCGGGCAAAGTATAATTCAAATCTTTAATTTCGATCGACTGATGAGCCAAATCGAGAGTCAAATCATCCCATTGAAGTGAGCCGGGAAGAAGACGGGCCAGCCGCCCCCAAGTACTCTGAAAACCGTGTTTGGTATAAAGAGACCAGTAAAGAAAACTCGACGTAATCGCCAATAGAACGAAAAAGACAATCCACAATTTTTTGTATGATTTTTTCAAATAGTTTTCCAACTTATCAGATGATTTTCCCTCTCCCCTGACGGGAGAGGGGGAAATACATTTGATTTTTTATCATTTAAATATTTTGTAACTACTCAGGTATCCAATAGGGACATGGTGAGCGTAGTGCAACGGAGTCGAACCATCCATTGAGTGCACTCGAGTGATGGTTCGACAGGCTCACCATGTCCCATTTGTATAAAATTTATTGAGGAACCTGAGTCATTACAATATTTTTAATCTTTTAAATATTTTCTAATCTCTCAAGCAATCTCTCATGAATATTTTCAAAACCCCCATTACTCATAATCAAAATCACTTCATGACTTTTCGCATTTTTTCCCAGATAAGAAACAATCTCTTCGACTTTCATTCCACCCACTGCTTTTCCCCCTTGTTGTTGAATTTCTTGGATCAATTTTTGGACATTCAACAAAGAAACATCCTTCATTTTCTCCGGCATAAAAACATCGGCAATAATCGTCTCATCCGCATGCAGAAACGCTTTCACAAAATCGTCCTGAAAAATACTTCTACGGCTCGTATTCGATCTCGGTTCAAAAACGACCCATATTTTCTGGTTTGGATAACGATTTCGAATCGCATCAATCGTTTCTAAAACCGCCGTTGGATGATGCGCGAAATCATCCATGACCGTGATTCCATTCACCACACCGCGGATCTCCTGGCGACGCTTCACCCCTTTGAATTCAAGGATCGGAGCCTGCAACGTTTCAGCGGCAAATCCCAAATTCAAACACAAGGCGAGAACTCCCAGCAAATTTTGAAGATTATGTTTTCCAGAGAGCGGAGAGCGGAATACTCCCAACTTTTTTCTTTCTTCAAACAACGTAAACTCAACTCCATCCCCATCAAAAGCAATCTGTTCAGCGTGGATATTCGATTCTCGGCTTAATCCGTAAGTAATGATTGGACATCGCGCATAAGACTTCAGCTTCAAAGCATTCTCATTATCCGCCGAGAGAAAAAGTTTTCCAGTGGGTGGAATCAGTTCGACAAACTTCTGAAACGAATTCATCAGATGATCTAAATCGCGGTAAATATCAGCATGATCAAATTCAACCCCAGTGATAATCGCCTGATTTGGTTGATAATGCCAAAACTTCGGTCCCTTATCAAAAAAAGCAGAATCATATTCATCCCCTTCGATCGCAAAAAAATCCCCCTTTCCCAAACGGTAGGATGAATGAAAATTTTCAGGAATTCCACCGACTAAAAAACTTGGATCGGATTTAAGAGAATACAACATCCAGGCAAGCAGTGAAGTGGTAGTCGTTTTTCCATGAGTTCCCGCAACCACAAATGACTTTTTCTCTTTTAAAAAAAATTCCCCGATTGCTTGAGGGAGAGATAAATAGCGAATTTTAGATTGCAAAAGCGCTTCGACTTCAGGATTTGTTTTCGAAACCGCATTTCCGACAATCACCAGATCGGGAAGAGGATTCAGATTTTCAGCCCGAAATCCTTGCTGAATCTCAATCCCCCATTTCTTCAACTGATCGCTCATCGGAGGGTAGACATTTTGATCACTTCCGGTCACGTGAAAACCTTTTTCTTTGAGCATTCCGGCCAAGGTTGCCATCGCAGTTCCGCAGATCGCAATAAAATGAACATGAAAAGACATAGAAATCTCCTACTGCTTGTTCCATTTAATTTCAGCTATCCAAAAATATTAAATGGATTACAAACAGTTGTACCGTGACCCTAATGTTAGAATAAAATGGATAGGGTACTAGTTTATAGTTTTAGGAGATTAACTGATCTTTGGATTTTTTTAAATTGAAAGTTGGAGAGGAGTAAAAAAGAACTTTTTCTTAGAATAATTCTTTATTTTTCAATGTCTTTCACGCGTACCTGACACCAATTTGTCAAAGATAAAAAAAAGATAAAAAGATAATATTTAATTTTCAGAACCATTTATAGGTAAATCAGATGGGAATACATTTTGGCTGATCAACCAATCCAGGATCATTGAAAGATTTGTAATAATCTTCAACAAAAGTGACTAAATTTTCTTTTCCTGACTTTCCACCTCTTCCAAAATAATGCAAAAGTAAATTATTAGCCCATCGAGGATTTAAATTAGTATCTGACAGGTGAGTTTTTAATCGAGAAAGAAAATCAATATTCCCACCTTTTTCAATCGATTGAATTTCTTCAGAGGTTACTTCCATTCGCATCAAAAGATAACGGCTCATCGTAAGATAGCCTCGTACTTCATTTGCTAAAACCGCATCTCTGCTTTTAAAAGTTGTGCAGGCTGGTTTCCCAAATTTTAAAGAAGCGAAAAGAGGGGCATAGTAAGCAACGGCATCATAGGTTAATCGAAGAGAACTGCTTTTAGGAAAATCGAGTGAAACAGCAAAAACGGTTCTTGCTTCTTGAGGAGAAGGCACATTTGAGTCTTTTGGTATTTTATGCAAATGCCCTCTAGGACATTTCATTTCAAGGGGGACACTCCAATTTTCAGTTCTGCGATGAGCTGTTAACTTGTGATCCAACTCATGGATCAATAAACTGGCTGGAGCTCCTTTGGTAACAATCATGGTATTCGTAAGAGGATCATAAATCCCAATAAATCCCTCAGGAACTTCGTCTTTACTCTTGGGATATCTAAACTTTATGTATTGCAATTCTTCCTTAATAGTTTTCAGATCTTCAAGAAGCTTAGAATAGATTTCTGGACGATCTTTCATCTGGTTAAGATGAGCAATGTCTTGGTCTACTTGTTGTTCTAAAGCTTTCTTCTCGGGATGAGCAAAGTATTGTTCGCGAGTAGCTTTAATAGAGCTTGGTACCCATTGAATAAAATCGAAGAAAGAAGCAGGGTGAGATTTAATAAAATCATCAGCTTTTGTTTTAAACTCTTTTGAGGTTGCTTGAAAAGTTTCACCGGTTTCTTCTCGTCCGTTCTGGTTTAGATCATACCAATAAATATCGGGACGAATGTTTAAGAATTCAGCTTTTTCTTTAAATTCTGTTTTTGTAACCATAAGAAAATTTCCCAAAATTAAAGATTATTTAAAAATGTAAAATGGATCAAAACGGACATCTTTGCTCCCTTCCCTCATCCTCACCTAACCAAGCTAAACAAAGGAATCGAACCTTTCAACTCCCTCAAAGCCTGATAAATGCCTTCTGGATTCAAACTTGCCCCTTGCTCCTCCAACTTCGCCAAATTCGAAACCAAAAATTCCGTTTTCTGATGGATATAATCGGTAAAAAGAATATGCCAAAGAATCGGATGATAGGCGTTTGGACTATTTCTCACCATCTCTTGCAGCTCTTGAGTCGATTGCTCCATAAAATCTTCAATGGTTGCCTGCAGATAAATTCGTGCAAACAAATTCGCAATTCCGAGCCAAAACGGTGCACGATTAGCGAAAAACCGGCTCTGCTCTTCGGTGATTTTTAAAAGCCAATCTGCTTCAAAAGAAAATTCTTTCTGCTCTGCCATTTTTGCCAACTCGATCAGATCTTGGAAATAAAGCGAAAGATAATTCTCTTTGCATTCATTTTCCAAAAAATTTTGATCCAGTTTTTTAAGTTTTTCAGGATGAAGACTGTTTTGGATAATCAATTCTTTTAATGCCGGAAGAAGATAAGCAGCTTTTGGGTTCGACAAAATGCTTTCCCCTTTTACCCTGATCTTTTCAAGCTGGAGCCGAATTGTCTGAATTTTAATTTCAAAATCAGAGACCACTTCCCGGGTTTGTAATTGATTTTTCTTGGTGGATTTCATCAGTCATCTCCTTCGGTTAGAGCTGTTTTTTGAATCGGCAACTCTTAAGGAAATAAGCAAATGGGAGGCCAAATTTAAAAAAGAAGAAAATTAAAAGACGATTCCCGGATAGATATCTGATAACTATTGATAATTTATAGGAAAAGAAGTTGTCTTTTATTGAGATTCGTTCATAACAGCGAAGGATTGATCAAAGCTAAACGATTCTTTTGACTGCAATAAACTCCAACTTTTCTCAAAAAGTGGAGAAAAAATCCCCCAATTTTTATCGATTTAATTTGAGAGTTTTAATTGCTAAATCGTGAATTTTAGCCCTGAAAAGCTTGATCGATTCATTGTTCCGGTGAGGATGAACCCGGTTGGATAAAAGGATCACAAAGAATTTTTTGGTGAGATCGATCCAGATTGAACAGCCGGTAAAACCAAGATGACCGATCGTATCTTTGGAAAAAAATTCTCCTGCCTGTGAGTTTTGAGGCGAAGGGGTATCCCATCCGAGTGGAGGTTTTGGATTTACAAAGCTTCGAAAAGTCTCTTTTTTCAAAAATTTACTTTTCCCGGAATCGATTTTCAGAATTTCTTGCGCAATTTTTGAGAGATCGTCAATCGTCGAGAAAAGCCCTGCATGTCCGGCCACGCCGTCGAGGATCGCCGCATGATCATCATGAACTTCGCCTGCGAGAATTTTTCGGCGCCAGGAAGATTTTTCAGTCGAAGCGAACGCAATTCGAGGAAGTTTTTTCGCCTTGCTCGAGGTTCGAACAAAAAAGGTCTGGTTCAACTTGAGCGGTTTTGCCACTAATTCACTAAAAAGCTGATCGAGCGGTTTTTTTCCGATCTCCTCAAGAATTTTTCCGAGAAGAATAAATCCCAAATCACTGTAATTTTTGGGACCGCCCACTTCACCCTCTAATGGACTTTTCGCAATTTTTTGAACCAGCTCTTTTTCAACCTGGGGAAGATTTTTCCCCTTTAAATAATCGACGGTAAACGATTCATAATATGGTTGCCAGGCAAAAAGCCCGGAGGTGTGCTGAAGCAGGTGACGAATGGTAATCTGGGATTTGGGATCTTTTTTGAATTCAGAGAAAAACTGTGAAACAGGAGTAGTTAAATCAAGTTTCCCTTTTTCGACCAACAACATCGCGATCATCACCGTGCAAATCGGTTTGGTCAGGGAAGCAATATCAAAATAGGTTTTGAGGGTTAATTTTCTTTCAACCGGAATTTTTTCAGCCAATCCAAAACATTTTTGAAAGAGAAGTTTGTTCAAATTTCCAACCGCGAGCGTTGCTCCGGGAAAAGTTCCCTCTTTCAAAGCTTCCTGCATCGCCACGTTGATTTTTGGTTGAGAGCTCATTGGCATCTACCCCAATCTAATGCGTAGGGGCGAACCTTGTGTTCACCCTGACTGCGTGGATCATCCCAAATTTTATATTATCGCCAACATTTTTAGGGCGAACACAAGGTTCGCCCCCTACAGCACCACACCACCTTCTAAAAAATTAATGGATCCTTTTTTCGAATCGAGCTCCACTTCAACCCCCAAAGGAATCGTCATCATATCTTCAAGATGACCGGAAGGAAATCCAAAAATAATCGGAACCTCCAATCCTTTCAGAACCTCAAGCAACAACTCTTGAACCTCGAGATTCTTTTCACCACTTCCCGAAAATGGACCAAAAACGATCCCGCGAACCCTTAACAATTTTCCGCTCATTCGAAGTTGGGTAAACATTCGATCAATTTTATAAAGCGGCTCATTCACATCCTCGAAAAAAAGAATTTTGTCGCTAAATGCCAGTTCATAAGAGGTTTTTAAACTGGATAATATGAGCGAAAGACAACCGCCCACCAAAACTCCTCTCGCTTTTCCTTCTTGTAGATAGATCATCCCCTCTGGCTTGATTTCTCCCAGTCGATCAGGATTCATCAGAGTTCGCACCAAAGAACGTTGACCTCTCTCCTGAAAAGAATCCCCCATCGCTTTTGCGACGACCGGGCCATGAAATGTCACCCAGGAAAATCGTTGATATAAATAGATGAGAAGGGTGGTGATATCGGAATATCCCATCACAATTTTCGGATTTTTTGAAATAAGGTCGGGATTTAAAAGTGGGATAATTCGTTGGGTTCCATATCCACCCCGCGCGAAAAAAATTGCCTTGATTTTTGGATTTCCGAAAAGCTCGTTCAACTCTTCAGCTCTTCGTTCATCGGAACCGGCAAGATAACGCTCTTTTGAAAAGATATCTTCCCGAAAATGGAGACGAAACCCAAGCAGCTCAAGTGTTTGAACCCCTTTCTGGAATTCGAGCGGGTCAAAAGAGCTTGCGGGAGCGGCGATTCCAATCAGATCTCCTTTTCGAAGAGGAGAGGGTCGGATCATAAGTTTATCTCATTGAATAGATCTCTTGCGTAAATCCAAATTGATGGTTCGACTACGCTCACCATGTCCCACTTTTACCCAATTGGGACGCCCTGAGCTTGCTCGCCTCGCTGAAGCTTCCGCGAAGCGGGCCGAAGGGTCACTTTGGATGATTTACGCAAGAGATCTAATGATTTTTATTAAAAGGCCGGAGGTAAGATACCCATTTTTTAAAAATTGTAAAACTGTTTATCGATTCTGAAAATAGGCGATCAATGAATCGATCGGAATCTCTTTCTGCTCTCCCTGATCTTTCATCTCTTTGAGTTGGACAATTCCTTGATTCAACTCATTCTCCCCGAGAATCACCACATGGTTTGCCCCCCAACGATCGGCATAGCGGAGCATCGATTTGAGTGATTTTCCTTCGGAGTCAATGTAGACCACATTTCCAGCCTGTCGAAGCGGAAGCAAAAATGGGAGAACTCTCATCTGGGCAGCTTCTCCGAGGCAGGCAAAATAGATTTTTCTTCTTTTTTTCTTGAGCGAAGAATTTTCAGAAACGAGACTGACCAATCTTTCTAGCCCCAAGGCAAATCCGACTGCCGGAGTGGGAGGCCCACCGAGGGAATGCACAAGGTCATCATATCTACCCCCTCCTGCAACTGCGTTTTGTGAACCCAAATCATTGCTTAAAAATTCAAACGCAGTCCGCTCATAATAATCAAGCCCTCGGACAATACGTGGATTCACCTGATATTGAACGGAGAAAGCGCGAAGCCATTTTTGAACCGATTCAAAATGGATTAAACATTCTTCATCCAGGTATTGGATGGAGGAAGGAGCATCGACAATCGCCTCTTTGCATTTCTCATTTTTGCAATCGAGAATGCGAAGCGGATTTTTTGTTAAACGACGATTACAATCCTCACAAAGTTTTGGGGCGATCGGTTGAAAAAATTGAAGCAACGCCTCGCGAAACAGCGGACGACATTTTTTGCAGCCTAGTGAATTGATTTGAAGCTGAACGTTTTGAAGATCAAGTTTCCGAAAAATCTCCTGGACGAGATGGATCAATTCGGCATCGGCAAACGGACTATTCAACCCGAAAACCTCGGCACCGATTTGATAGAACTGACGATATCTCCCCTTTTGCGGGCGTTCATAGCGAAACATCGGCCCGATATAATAAAAGCGGTGAGACTGTTCTCCCTTCGAAAGATAATTTTCAATATAGGCGCGGACGACAGAAGCGGTTCCCTCGGGGCGAAGTGCCAACATCTTTTCATGGCGATCAGGAAAACGATACATCTCTTTTTCAACAATTTCGGTGGAGTTTCCGATGCTCTGGGTAAAGAGCGCCTCTTCCTCCAAAATGGGAGTTCGCAGTTCTGAAAAATTGGCCGTTTCAAAAACCTCGCGAGCAACAGTTTCAATCGCTTGCCAGATTTCGATTTCCGCAGGGCCAATATCCCGCATTCCTTTGATTGAATGAATTTTCATGGGGTGGAAAGATAGAACGGATCGGAATTAAAAATCTAGTTCTTTATAAAGCCCCTCCCTTTGAAAAAGGGAGGTTGGGAGGGATTTATTGCAGAACTCACTAGAATTTATCTCAATTAACTCCTCGCAATAAATCCCCCTTGATCCCCCTTTTACAAAGGGGAAAAAATAAAAAACAACCATCTCTACTTCTTACTTTCCTCAAACAACTTTCTCGCCTCTTCATAAAGCGATTTGAACTCAGGATCATCAATCAATTTGTTTTTCTCAATCTTTCTCATCGCTGGCTGTGGATCTTTATTCTTTAAATAGAGAGAACAAATTTCATGCAAAAGTTGTTTGTCTTTTGGTCGTCGAAAGAAAACTTTCTCCAAAACATCAATCAACAAACCGATCTCTTTTTCATCTTTATTTTTCAGCTGCTTTCCGATTTCTTCATATTCGCTTAACGCCTCATTTTGTAATCCCTGATTATAATAAATCTCGGCAAGTCGCATTCGGTTTTGAATATCTTGCGGATCAAGCGCCACCATCTTTCGCGCCGACTCCAAGACTTTTTCCTTGTTTTGATGATTTTGATAATAATTTACTACGATTAGATATTGGATAATCGCATCTTTGTTCATTCCGATCTGATGATAAAGTTCTGCCAGTTTTTCATTATATTCAACCGATCCCGGAAGCATTCGGATGATATTTTTATAAATCGCAATCGCTTTTAAAATAAAACCGGATTCTAAAAAACTTTCTGCCACGCTGCTAAAATAAGAAACCCCTTTGGCGATTTCTCTTTTTTTAAAATAAATTTCACCAATTTTAATTTTTAATCGAAGATCGTTGGGAGTTTCTTCGCTCGCAGACAAAGCTTCTTCGAGCTCTTTATCAAATCGGTTCGGCTTAAAAAGATTTCTGAATTGTTGCATGAGATTCAACTCTTTCGAATTTTCCAGCGATAAATTTGAAATATGAAGAGGATTCATAAACCAAATTATATCGACATTTTTTCGACCCCACAATGGAGACAGTTTTAAGTAACTTTAAGCAAACCCACTATAACGTTGATTCTCCTTATCAGGTTTAAACAGGATTTTTTAAGAATTTTCATTTTTCTTATTCACAAATATTGCTGTAGGGGCGAAGCATTTTCCCTCTAAATTTGTCGGTCGTGGTATAAAGAGAGCAAAATCTTCGCCCCTACAGAGCAAGTTCATATAAATGGATAAAAAGGGGGGAAATCACCTAGACTTCAAAAGGGAAGAAACCGCTCTCAAAGCGAGCAGATAACTATCCAATCCAAAACCGGAAATCTGCCCTTTTGCCACAGAAGCAACATAGGAATGATGCCGAAACGCCTCGCGGGAATAGATATTACTCAAGTGAACTTCAATGACCGGAATTTCAATCGCCGCTATCGCATCCCGAATCGCCACCGAAGTATGGGTAAAAGCGGCTGGATTGATCACCACTCCGGCAAAGTTTTTTCGGGATTCCTGGATTTTAGTGACGATATTTCCCTCAGAGTTATCCTGAAAAAACTCCACCTCAAGCTTTAACTCTTTTGCCAGCTTTTCAATCTCCGAATTGATTTTTTTGAGCGACAAAGAACCGTAAACCTTTTTTTCTCTTTCTCCCAAAAGATTCAGGTTGGGCCCGTGAATCACCAGAATTTTTTTCTTTTTTGGAGTGGGCATAGGGGCTTAAACGGTCAGCTCTTCTTCTTCAAAATCTTTTTTCTCTTCAGAAACGGGGGAAGAAGAAACCGTTTTTTCCTGGTTTGAATTTGAAATGAATGGATTTCTATTCTGATTCAACAAGGCTTGAATCGATTTTAAAAGCTCTTCAGTTTCTTGATCGGAGCGGTTTTTATTCAGAACTTCCTGACAAATTTTTTCGGCATAACGAAGATGCCCCTGGTCTTTCAGGATTTTGACCATCGTTTTGGTATGAAAAATTGAATCGAGGCTGTAACTCATGAGACACCTTTATAAATCAATCTGCTGCTCAAAACCACTTTTTTATTCATCACTTAAAACAACTTAACACTTTTTCGACATCCTTGAGTTCTAATTCTTTTACAACAGTTCTCCCAATTTTTTTCAACAATACATACCGGATTTTCCCGGCATTCATCTTTTTGTCACGACTCATCGCCTCCAGATATTTTTTGAGAGGATAACGTGGAATCTCGGTTGGAAGCGCTGCGGTTTGAAGAAGATTTTTCAGTCGTATCGAACTGAGCGGATCCAACAATTTCAGTTTTTCAGAAAGCTCGGCGGCAAACACCATTCCAATCGCGATCGCTTCTCCATGATTATAGATTTTGTAATTGGAAAGTGTTTCAATCGCATGCCCCAAAGTATGTCCAAAATTGAGAATTTCCCGAACCCCTTGGGTCTCTTTTTCATCCTCTTCGACGACATCTGCCTTGATCTGCACACATTCATGGATAATTTTTTGGATAAGGAGGGGATTAAGATCCAAAAAATCTTCCATTCTTTTTTCCAAAAGAGCAAAGAGGGATGGACTTCGTATCGCCCCATATTTGATCACCTCTGCCGCTCCACCTAATATTTCACGACGAGGAAGTGTGGAAAGATATTCAGTATCAATCCAAACCAAATGCGGTTGATAAAATGCGCCGACCAGATTTTTTCCGAACGGTAAATCAACTCCGGTTTTTCCACCGACACTCGAATCGACCTGCGAAAGCAAAGTGGTCGGGATTTGGACGAGTGGAATTCCCCTCAAATAAGTCGCTGCCGCGAAACCGGCGACATCGCCCACCACTCCTCCTCCAAACGCAACGATGGGGGTTTTTCGATCGACTTTATTTTTTGAAAATTGCTGGTAGATTTTTTCAACGGTTTGAAGGGTTTTGAATTGTTCGCCGTCTGGAATTAAAACGGTCGAGACCTCTCCCAGCTCTTTCAGCTCTTTTCGGATCTTTAATCCATAAAGTTTCTCGACCGTTGGATTGGTCACCACAATCCATTTTGAAGATCGAAAATTTTTTGAAAGAAGTTGGCCGAGTCGATTTTTCGAATCAGAAAAGTAGATAGGATATTTTTTATTTTTTAAGGAAAGAATAATCGATTTCATTCATTTAACTTATCTTTTTCAATATTTTTTGAACCACCTCATCAACCGCAAGCCGAGTCGTATCAATCTGAATTCCAACCTTCGAATAAACCGGTTCTCGCTCTTTCACCAGTTTTTGAATCGTTTTTTTCCGATCTTTGCCGGCAAGAAGTGGTCGTTCATTTTCATGACCAAGTCGACCGACAATTTCACTCACCTC
>CAZSRQ010000031.1:0-19440 GCA_964609335.1 uncultured Pseudomonadota bacterium | reverse complement strand
CTGTGACTCCAACCGTCTCTTTACGCCCAGGAAGTAAATCTTTAATCCTTACCCAATCCTCATCGCTAATCTCATGGCGTCTTTTCATCCCCCCTTCTCATCTCATCCAACATTAATTGTCAACAGAACCTAGGGAATTTTTCTTTCACTCAGCTCGACTTTCCGGTTCCACGAGGGCCGAAAAG
Source organism: uncultured Pseudomonadota bacterium (assembly GCA_964609335.1). GTDB lineage: Bacteria > UBA10199 > UBA10199 > JADFYH01 > JADFYH01 > CAZSRQ01. The sequence goes on along the minus strand of CAZSRQ010000031.1, from coordinate 19,255 downwards.
AAAGAAGCTTTTGTTTTTCGAAGGAGTAAGCAATCTGGAGTACATAGTTCCATTTTGCATGTATTTTTGGAAGTTTGAACTCCATTTTACTTCATCACTGCTTTTGGGATCATACGATGGGTAGAATGTTTTGAAAAAGTTTGGAATTTGTTGGGGCGATTTATTTTATGCAAAGGTATATAAAAAAAAAGGGCGTATTTTGAAATACGCCCTTTTGATAATAAGATTTGATTAATGCTCAGCTCAACTATTGAGCACCTTGTTTACTCAAAGTAACGTTGGGACATAACAAATTCGCCGTATTAGCGCAGGTAAATTGAGTTGGAGTATTACCACATACAATATTCATCTTTGGCGTCTGAGTAAAACCATTATTAAATCGTGGCGTATTATCTCCACAAGGTCCAATGGTTGATCCTCTTCCAGAATTGTAATCTTTAGGTGCAGGAATTGGATTAACTTCAACCTGATATGTTGTGTTTAGTTCAAGCCCTTGAATTTTAAACTTTCCACAATTTGGATCATGAGGAATTTCAGTACAGGTATTAAAAATAACGCTAGCGACTGGCTTTCCATTGGCAGGAACAATAGGATCTGTTCCATTATTTATAATTTCTGTACCCGACACAGAACCTATGACCTCGGAAAAATCTAGCTTACCATCTGGATTTACTTTTCTGACGACAACTTCTGCACATCTCACAGCCTTTGAATTTGAATCGAAAACAAACCCTTCAGCTGTACAAAAATTATTTGGAAATCCTGCATTGGTATTCGGGTAAAGATGACCTAAACCAACCAAGTCATCTTTATGAAGGGTTGCCTGACCTACATTTACATATTCAGGATACATGGTCGGAACAATCGCTGAACGATTGCCAAGAGGTGTTCCATTACTTCCATTTCTTTGTGGATTTACTTGCGTATGACCCAAACCTAACGCATGACCCAACTCATGGGTAACAATTGCTGTTAAATCTTGGGTTTTATAAGTAGCACCTTTACATCCTGCCTCAGGATTTTGATCTAAACACATGCCATTGACGACTATATTGGCACTTACATAATGATCTTTATTAAATGCTGGAATATAGACAGGAGCAGCTGAAGCTAAAACCAAATAACGATTCGCAAAACCGGCTAATTCACCAGTAATATCCCCATTGGGATCAAAAATGACTGGATTTAGACATTCTGAATTACAACCCGCTGGCTTTGGAGTGACACAGCCACAAATTCTAGGATCAGCAATACCTTCATAGCCTGTATACGCATCAATAAATTGATCTACATTACAGACGTTAATATCTGAGTTAATTGTTCCCAGATCTGCAGACATAAAAGTAGTATCGGCATATTTAGCCCCTTGGGTTTTCCAAGTATTCCAAGCTGTTTTTACTAATGCCGCTCCATCTCCATTAGAGGAAGGAGATTCTGCCTTAGCCTCTCTGATAAAAGGCGATAATGAACATCCTCCGGAACCACTTCCAGGAGAACCACCTGGATTCGCTTGGCAGAAATCATAAACTTCTCTAATCGATTGATGAGAGGAAGAATCATCTTGAATAGCCCCTTGCTCAACTTTCATCATTAAAGAACCCGGTGCTGTAAAATGAACAATGGGACTCCCATCCACATTCACACCAAAAGGAGTATATGCTTTTGCAGTGATTGCAGGAAAAGCAAACATTCCAAAAACTAAGAGAATGAATAATCTATTAAAAATTTTATTTTTCTTAAACATGGCAATACTCCTTACAAAAGTTATTATTTATCTCCATTGAGAAGAGCTTTGAAAGTTGACCAACCGACTACTGCACCTGTATTTTTTTCTTTCATTTGAGTCAGGGCAGTTTTCATATATTGGTTGTCTGAACTGGTTGAGACAAAGTTTTGATTTCCCATCGAATTATAAAAACCTGGTTCGCCGTTATAATACTTCACATAGAAGATCCCTTGGCCAGGCCCACCTACGATAAAATATTCTTTCTTAGAATTTGGAGTTGCAAAAACAACCACTTCATATCCTGGGTAAATTAATGGAGGAGTACCAAAATCTCTCATAGAATAAGCATTTGTCGAATGTTTGGAAGAGTCGGCAAATTTTAGGTTAATCGTCTGCCCTGCTTTCAAATCCCCTCTTAATCCTTCTTTGACTTCGAAAACATACTCTTTAGAATTGGGTAAATCGTTTACTTTCAAAACTTTTCCCCAAAAAGCGATTGTGTCAGGGGTATTTGAAATACTTCCTAAAGTTTGCAAATCAACTACTCTATAAGAAGCTGCTCTCACATTGCCTGCCGAAAAAACACAAACAAACAAAAAAAACATCATCGCACATACAAATCGATTGTTTCTTTTCATTTCATATTCTCCTTCTTGAAAAATGATCGGTTAGTAATCTATTTTAAAATGGGCTTCTGACACTACGCAATTCAAATTCATCTGGCTTTTCACTTTTCGGCTAACGGATATGCAAGAGTTGCTAAATAAAGTAAAAGAAAATTATAAATTGTCATTTTTACAATTCTTTTCTATAAGAAAAAAAAGTTTCTAACTTGCACCGTTTTTTTCTTTTTGAGTAAGATGAAGTTTACATGACCAACGAACGAAAAACCGCATTCAGCTATTTCAAACGCCTTTCCTTATTATTTATTTTCATTGCATTCGCCTGTTCACTCTCTGTTTTTCTGAAAGACAGTTTTGAGACAACCCGCGCTGCTGCAGTCAAAGACGATCTTTCCGAGTTTTCAAGAGCCGACCTCAGCCAACAGGCACTCTTTTATATTCAACACAATTATTATGATCCGAACCGGCTCAACACCAAGCAGATGCTGAAAAACGGGTTATTGGCGGTGGCGAGATCAGTGCCCGAAATTCTCGTCGAGTTTCCAGACAACTCCCAAAAAGTGACCATTTCGATCGAGGATCTTGAGCAAAAATTTTCAATCCCCTCTCTTCAATCAGGGCTAGATTCGATGATTCCTGTATTGCAGCAGGTCTACTCCTTTATTGAAAAGAATTACAAGGGGGATGTTGAACTTCCCGACATCGAGAGAGCTGCCATCAACGGAATGCTTGAGGTTTTAGATCCCCACTCCTCTTTGCTTCCTCCGAAAATTTTCAGGGAGTTCAAAACGCAAACCGAGGGAGAATTTGGTGGAGTCGGAATCGTCATCGGTCTCCGCGAGGCTGATTTGACAGTCATCAGCCCGATCGAGGGAACACCGGCCTGGAAAGCGGGAATCAAGGTAAAAGACAAAATCGTCAAAATCGGAAACGAAGCAACGATCAACATGAATTTGAATGAAGCGGTCGAAAAACTTCGCGGAAAAATCGGAACCCAGGTGAATCTGACTCTTTCTCGCGAAGGGGTTGCCGATCCATTTGAAGTGACTTTAACCCGTGCGAAAATCAAGATCGATAGTATTCAATCAAAACTGCTCACAACTCCTGAAGGGGATACCGGTTATATCAAGGTAAAACATTTTCAGGAAGACACCTACCGCGAACTTGCGCGTCATCTGAAAAAAATAAAATCCGAAAGTAAAAATTTCAAGGGATTGATTCTTGATTTCAGAAACAATCCAGGTGGACTGCTGAATCAGGCGATTCAGGTATCCGACCTGTTTCTTGAAAAAGGGGCAATCGTTTCGACGGTCGGAGTCGGAGACAAAGTCAGAGAAACCGAAGAGGCAAAAGCGTTGGGAACTGAAGAAAATTATCCGATCATGATTTTGGCGAATGAATCTTCCGCCTCCGCTTCTGAAATCGTGGCCGGAGCACTAAAAAACAATAATCGTGGAGTCATGCTCGGACAACAGACCTTCGGGAAAGGGAGCGTTCAATCAGTCTATAATCTAAGAGATGGTTCAGCCCTCAAATTAACGATTGCCCAATATCTTACTCCTGGAAATGAATCGATTCAGACGGTTGGAATCACCCCTGATATTGATCTCATCGCAGCGACTGTCCTCCCCAATAATGTTCATATTCTGGCCAGCGACGGAATGCGTGAAAAAGATCTCGAAAAACATTTGGAATCGACCTTAAATCAGCATAAAAAACCGGTTTATGAGGTTCGATATTTTCTTCCAAAAAAAGTGAAACCGGCTGGAGAGAAAGACAAAAACAACGAAAGAGATTTTGAAGATGATTTGAATGAGTTTTCAAATGATTTGAATTTGGTTGATGATTTTTACGTCACGATGGCGCGCAAGATTATTCTTTCAAATCCACCGGCCGAGAGAAAAGCTGCTTTAAAAGAGTCGGAAAAAACAATCAAAGCGGCGGAAAAAGAGGAAGATCAGAAAATCAGCACGGCACTTTTGGCGATTGGGGTCAACTGGATTCAAGGGGTGAGCAAAGAATCGCCGGCCGCTGAAGTCAGTTTTATCATTGAAGGAAAACAACCGAAAGACCCTTTAATTGCGGGCGAAGAAGCAAAGCTGACTTTGGGATTGAAAAATAAAGGGCCGGGAGATTTTTATCGTCTCATTGCCAAAACCGAATCTGAAAATATTCTTTTCAAAAACAAAGAATTCCCTTTTGGCTATGTAAAAAGTGGCGAGCAGAAAAGCTGGACCACCAAAATAAAAATTCCAGAGTCAGCACTTTCCCGCGAAGATGAGGTAAAATTCGTCTTTAATGAAGGAAACAATAAAACCCCCGAACCTTTTGTAATCAATCTTGTGGTTCAACCAAAACCACATCCCTCCTTCGCTTACAGTTACCAGATCAGCGGGGATGGAAATATTCGCAAAGGTGAAAAAACCACCCTGAAAGTAACCGTGAAAAACCTTGGGCCGGGGCAGGCCAAAGATACCGTCGTCAATATCAAAAATCTTGAAGGAGAAGGTGTTTTTGTTACCGAGGGAAGAAATAAATTGGGAATCATTGAACCTGGTGCCTCCAAAGAAGCTACCCTCTCTTTCAATGTAGACAAATCATTTGCCAAGAAGCAGATCGGGTTTGATTTTTCTATTGCGGATGGAGCGGTGCAAGAAAGCCTGTCAGACAAATTAAAATTTGATTTGACCTCTGGCAAACATTCCCCGATGCCGAATGTTTTACAACAGGCCCCTACAATTCAACTGACGATGAACGAGTCGATCTACTCGACCTCCCAAAGCCGATTCAATGTTTCAGGAGTCGCTATTTCGGAAACACCGCTGAAAGATATCTTGATCTTCGTCAATAACAACAAGGTTTACCTGAAACCGGCCAAATCGACCGAATCTCTGAAAAAACTGAGCTTTGCCTCCAACGTTCCCCTTGAAAACAGCAAAAACAATCTCATCACCATCGTTGCCCGCAACCATAGGGATTTAGCGGTTTACAAAAGTTTCTTTATCCGCAAGAGATAGTAGTCTGGAGACAGAATACAGAAATCAGGAGTCGGAAATCAAAAAATAAGAATATTTGTTCTATCTTCTGTCTCCTGATTTCTGTCTCCTAACTCCTGTATTCCTACTTCTTAAATGAAAACTTTTTATTCCTCCAAAGAGGCAAAAGGAAAAATAAAAAAACCGGTTGTTGCACTCGGAAACTTTGATGGGGTTCATCTCGCACACCAGAAAATGTTCGAACTAACCCGAAAATTGGCAAAAAAAATCCACGGAAATCCTTCGGTTTACACCTTTCATCCGAGCCCGGTGAAAGTGCTTTCTCCCGATTCTTCCCCTCCCCTCATTTCAACGGTTTCACAAAAAATTGAACTAATCAAAGAATGCAAAATGAAAGGATTGATTCTCGAGCCCTTTTCACTTGAATTTGCAAGATTGACCCCCGAGTTTTTTTTTGAATCAATTCTTTGCAATCGATTGCAGATTTCCGGAGCAGTCGCCGGCTATGATTTTACTTTTGGGACGAAAAGATCCGGCACCGCAGAAACGCTTGAAAAATTGTGCAGAGAAAAAAACATTCCATGTGAAATTCTGGATGCCCATCTTTTGGGTGAAACCTTAATCAGTTCAACCCAAATCAGACAACTCATCCAGCAGGGAGATATTGAAAAAGCTAATTCTTTGCTGGGTCACCGTTTTGAGTTGATCGGCAGAGTAGTTCATGGAGAAAAAGTCGGAAAAACGATCGGTTTCCCGACGGTCAACACAGAGATCGAAAATGAACTGCTTCCCCCCGTTGGAGTTTATGCAACCCAGGTTCGTTTTGCTTTGAGAACCTATCTGAGCGTGACCAACATTGGTTACCGTCCAACTTTTGGAGGAAAAAAACTGACAGTAGAAACTCATTTGTTGAATTTCAAAAAAAGAATTTACGGAAAAAAAATCCGGATAGAATTTATCAAAAAAATTCGAGATGAAAAAAGATTCTCAAGCCCGCAAGATCTAGCGAAACAGATTGTCTCTGATATTGCCAAAGCTGATAAAATTTTTAAAAATGAAAAATAAAATCATCTTCAAAAAAATAGCGATTATCGGAAATCCGGTTTCCCATTCCCTTTCTCCACAAATGCAAAACGCCGCATTTAAAGCTCTCAAACTTCCCTATCGTTATTCAAAAATCGAGCTTTCAGAAAAAAAACTCGAAAACTTTTTCAAACAACTGGAGAAAAACGGTTTTGCCGGCTTGAATATTACGATTCCGTTCAAGGAAAAATCTCTTCATTGGGTCGATCAACTTTCGGAGGAGGCAAAACTGGTCGGCGCGATCAACACGGTTACCGTGAATGCCAAAGGGATCATCAAAGGATTTAACACCGACGGCGAAGGGTACTTTCAATCGTTGATTCAGGAGACAAAATTCAATCCCAAAAATAAAAATATCGTTTTTATCGGCGCAGGAGGAGCAGCCAGAGCGATTCTCGTTTCACTCTGTCGCAAAAGAATCAAAAAACTGACCCTCTTTAATCGGACCAAAAGCAAGGCAAAACGACTCTGCAAAGAATTCGAAAAAAAATTTCCAAAAGTCAAATTTGCCTATGAGTCTTTGGAGGACAAAAACCTAGCGACCGCTTTTCCGACGACCGATCTTCTGATCAACACCTCCAGCATCGGTTTAAAAGGAAAAGGATCCCTGAATCTTCCCCTAAAATTGCTTCCAAAAAAGGCGATTGTTTCCGACATCGTGTATCGCCCAAGAAAAACCACTCTTTTAAAATCGGCCCAAAAACTAAAACTGAAAACCCACGAAGGGATCGGAATGCTTCTGTATCAAGGGGCTCTCGCCTTTCAATTGTGGACCAAAAAATCTCCCCCTCTCCCGATCATGAAAAAAGCACTTTTGAAGGTATTGCCTTGATTTTTATCCCCAAAAAAACTACAACTGACAAAATTTTTTTTCTTGAAGTCGAAAGAGTAAATTTGTTTGAATTCAGAATCGTTCAAAATTCATCCATATCCAATAAAACCCAAGGAGCAAAATTATGATTAAAACACGGTTTCTGGTCATCATCGGAATGATATTGGCGGCGGTCTTCAGTCGACTGATTCCACATCCACCCAACTTTGCTCCTCTCTCCGCGGTTGCTCTTTTTTCCGGAGCCTATTTCTCCAGTAAAAAACAGGCTTTTTTGATTCCACTGATTGCCCTCTTTTTCAGTGATCTGATTTTGGGATTCCACTCTACCATGCCGGTCACCTACTTGAGTTTTTTGCTGATTGTTTTTATCGGACTCTGGTTAAAAGAAAAAAAATCGGTTGTCTATATTGCCGAAGCGAGTGTCGCCTCTTCGATTCTCTTTTTTGTCACCACCAATTTTGGAGTTTGGGTATTCACCGAGCTTTATCCAAAAACAATCGGTGGACTGCTTACCTGCTACATTGCAGCGATTCCATTTTTCCACAACACTCTCCTCGGAGATCTCTTTTATACTGGAATTCTATTTGCTGGATTTGCCTTGGTGGAAAAGAAATTTTTCAGTATCAACCGAATCCAAACTCTTCCCGCCTGATTTTCATCCATAAAAAAACCGGTTTTTCCAAACAGGAAAACCGGTTTTTTTAAACCTGTTTCTAAAAATTTCAGGAAGATTTTGAAGTACTGAAAAGATTTTTGAAAGTTTCCAAAACCACCTGCTGTAAAGCGTTTGCCGGTTTTTTCACATATTTCTTTACAGTAGAAGATCCTAAAATAGCCTCTTTGCTCAATTGGGCGAACTGCATCGCCTCTTTGAGAGCGCTGCGATAGGCGTTTTTGTAGGCCAATATTTTCAATTCCTGGATGAAACTTTCTTCAATCGATTGACTTGCTTTTCTTGCGAATTCACGAAGGTTATCCATTGAAACTTTCACCATCGCGATGTTTCCCGATTCGGCAAACTGTCTGGTTTCATTGAGAGCAACCAAATAGGCATTTTCATACCCTTCGTCCCTGATTTTCTGGATTATTTTCTCGTTGATTTTGAGCCCATTTTCTTTGCTTAACGATTTAAGCTCTTCGAGAGCTGCCTCCATCGCCAAATCTGCCCCCTCCTTCGAAAAATGAATCGCTTGGGTCAAGGCTTTATGGCATTCTTTCTTTAACTCAATCTGTCTAGGGTCATTTTTGGATTTCATAAGTATTTCCCTCTAGTTAGAACGACTGTATAGTTGCAATCACGATATTTAATCAAGCAATTAATATGCCATAACAACAAGTCTTCGATATATTATTTATCTATTCATTTCAAGAAGTTATTTACAATTTATTTTTATCTAAATCTCCGATGGTGAATAAATAAGACATTTTTAAAAAAACCTGAGGAGAATATTAACCATTTTTGATATAGAAAGATCGATTTAGGGGCAACCTCCCCGATCTTTTTTGATCGAAACAAAAACAAATAAAAATATTTGTAACGTCTGGAAAAAAGCATGTTCGACTGGCATCAACTCCCAAAACCTGTTTTTGGCCTGGCACCGATGGATGGAATCACCGATGCCGCCTTTAGAACGATGGTTTATCGTCATGGCCCACCCGATGTTCTCTTCACCGAATTTGTCAGTGCGGAAGGACTTTCCAGAAAAATTCCAGGTATGCTTTCAGACCTCGAATATGAAAATCATGAACGCCCAATGATCGCCCAGATCTTTGGTTGTGAAATGGAAGCATTCCGAAAATGCATGAAAATTCTGATCGATCTGAAATTTGACGGAATTGATATCAACATGGGATGTCCTGCTAAAAATGTTGTTAATCGCGGAGGAGGTTCAGGATTAATCAAGGCAGAAGAAAATGCAAAAAAAATCATTTCAGTCTGCGCCGAAGAACTTCAAAGACATTTTGATGAAACCGGAGAAAAAATTCCGCTCTCGGTGAAAACCCGTTTGGGTTACGAAAAAATCACCATCAAAGAATGGATTGGGCGTCTTCTCGAATGCCATGAACTTTCGAATATTTCTCTTCATGGAAGAACCTTTCGACAAATGTATACCGGGGCAGCCAATTGGGACGCGATTGGTGAAGCAGTTGAGCTTGCCAAAGGAAGCGGGATTTCGATTCTGGGAAATGGGGATCTAACCTCATTCTCCGATGCAATGGAAAAAATTCGTCAATCCAAAGTCGATGGAGTTCTCTTCGGCCGTGGCACTTATGGCAAGCCGTGGTTTTTCAAGGAAAAAGAAAAATTTAGAAATGGATCAGAGAAAAGTTTTTGTGAAGAAGATCAAAAATCCTCTTTGGCAGAAAGATTCCAGATTCTTTTAGAACATGCTTCCCTACTTCAACAGAAAAAAAATCCAAAAAAATTTATACAGATTCGTAAACATATTGGCTGGTACTTGAAAGGATTTGAGGGTGCCTCTGAAATTCGTAACAAACTTTGTCAAACCAACTCTCTCGAAGAACTGAAATTAATGATTGAACCTTATGTCTCTTCCCAAGCTGCCTAATCTTCCGATCGTTCTGGTTTCCACTTCTCCCCGAAGAAAAGAGATTTTAAATCTCCTGCAAATTCCCTTTCAAACGATTGCCCCGAATTTTCATGAAGAAAGCCGAAATGATTTATCCGCAGAACAGGAGGCGGTTTTCTTTGCGGAAGAAAAAGCAAAATCGGTTCAAACCGATTTCAAAAATCATCTTCTGATCGGAAGTGATACACTGATCGCCTGCGACGAGAAAAAAATCGGAAAACCAAAAAATTTTTCAGAGGCAAAAAAAATCCTCACTCTTCTTCGAAATCGATGGCATCAGGTGATCACCTCTGTTGTGTTACTGAATACCAAAACTCAATTTACCAAAATTGATTTGAAAATCGTCAGAATCAAAATGAAAAATTACTCTGACCAGGAAATAGAAAATTACATTTTGCAAGATCAGCCCTATGACAAAGCCGGTTCTTATGCGCTTCAGGGAGCCGGAAGAAATCTGATTGAAAAATTTGAAGGGGATTATCTTGCGGCAGTTGGACTTTCTCTGCGGCCAATCGCTGACTATCTCATCCAGCAAGAGTTTCGACTTTCAGTCGATATCGATAAAATTTATCAGGAAAAAGAATTCATGAATTGGAGAGAATACTAAAAAGTAAACAGCCCCAATCCCCCGTCCACTTCAATCACCTGTCCGGTCAAATAGCTTGTCTGTTTCGAACAAAGAAAAGTAACCAGATTCGCCACCTCCTCCAACTCACCGAGGCGACGCATCGCCGTTTTTTTTGCAATTCTATCGAGCATATCTCCACGAATCGACGCCTGGGCAGCCTCGGATTTCATCAGCCCGGGAGCGATGATGTTGGAGGTAATATGGTGACGGGCTCCCTCCAAAGCGAGACTCTTGGAGAGACCGATCAAGGCCGCTTTTGTCGTTGCGTAACTGGATTGCCCTGCCCCACCGTGAGTTCCTGCGAAAGAAGAGATTGAAACAATTCTTCCCCACCTGTTTTCAACCATCTTCGGCCAAACTGCGCGAGTGACATTCACCGTTCCGATAATATTCACCTCGATATCCCGATTGAATTTTTTCGATTCGATTTCTGAAAACATTCCGACCGTTGAAAGTATCGACGCATTGTTTACAAGAATCTCAACAGTCCCCAGATCTTTTTCAATCTGGGTAACGATTTTACAAACTTCACTTTCATCGCTAAGGTCGACAGAATAACCAAACGATCGAACCCCTTTTTTGCGAAGTAGTTCAACCGTTTCATCGGAAGATTGAATGTCAAGAATAGCAACCGAAACCCCTTCATCGGCTAATGCAAGTGCGTGGGCTCTTCCAAGGCCATTGCCTGCCGCTCCGGTGATCAGGGCAACTTTATTTTCAATCTGAAAATTCATGATTTTTCTCCTTCATTAAAATGGGGGTGAATGCTCGACAGACCGGTTTATTTTTGTTAATCGGGTTTTATTATCCAAAACAAAAAGGGTCAATTAAATCATGTCTATTCATACTGAGCATCACTTTACAGGATCCAAAACCGTTCGCGATCTGGTTCTCGGAATTTCCGATGGTCTAACCGTTCCCTTTGCCCTCGCTGCCGGCCTTGCCGGCGTTCAGGCCAATCACTGGATCATCGTCGTCGCAGCCACTGCTGAAATAGCTGCTGGAGCGATCTCTATGGGACTCGGCGGATATCTCGCCACCAAAAGCGAGGCGGAAACCTACGAATCAGAACTCAAACGTGAATATCGTGAAACCGATGAATTGCCAGAAGTTGAAACAGAAGAAGTCCGTCAGGTTTTCTCAAATTATGGATTGAAAGGTGAAACATTAAAATCTGCGGTGAATGCGATTACTTCAGATCGGGATGCCTGGGTTCAATTCATGATGCGAGAAGAGCTTGGTTTGGAAAAAGTCGATGGGAAACGAGCTTTCAAAAGCGGTTTTACGATTGGAAGTGCATACATTTTGGGAGGGGCATTTCCCTTGCTCCCGTATCTGATCAATGTACCAATTCAAACTTCTCTTCTACTTTCAGCAATTCTTACTCTGCTTGCTTTAGCAGTTTTTGGATGGGTAAAAGGAAAATTCACCGGAGTCGGAAGATTGAAAAGTGCCTTCAGAACCGCTTTTATTGGTGGAACGGCTGCCGGGGTTGCTTATTTGATTGCAAGATTAATTTCGGGGATGGGGCCTGGGTTATAAAAGCTTGTCATAAACTTGTTGGATGTGGTCTGCCAGTGATAGATTAATTCCATAAAAACGCATGTGCTTCTTCCGGATGATAAAATCTTTCCCACCAATCGGTTTCCTCTTCCGGTTCAAAACCTTCATCTTCAAGATCTACTTCGACATAGATCGAACCTTTTCTAGAAACACGATCCGATTTACCAACCCGTTTTCTTTGGGGACGATTTCGTTTTCTCTGCGCCGAACGAGCCATCAATCCACCGAGCTCTGTCAGCAGATTTGAAGGAAAATAGCTAAACGGCAACTCTTTCGTAAATAAAAGTCCCATCAGACTTTTCAGCACGGGTGAAAAAAGTTGAGCCATAAATCCCTTCATCGCGGAAGGATCATTTAAAACCATCCCTTGAATAAAAGGATTCACCAATCGAGCCTGCTCGCCGGTTGCAGCAGATAATTGTCCAGAGCTTGCCGACTGAATTTGCCCGAGAAGTTTGGCGGTCTGTTCCGCTGAAAGATTCAGCGACTTTGCCAAGGCAAGAGTCAGTGCCTGAGCCGGATTCAACTGAGCCCCATGAGAAACTGTCATCGATAAAGCGAGCGAAACCTGATGAGCGACAGACTCCACAAAACCTTTTATAGTGGACGGAGGAAAGTCTCCTGCTTTCGCTTGGAGTGGTGCTTGCTGAAGCAATGTCTCTGCGGACGCGAGCCCTTGGGCTGGGGCTTGGAATTGTAAATTACTGTTTGTAAATGTTTGAAGCAAACTTAACAAAACTTCTCCTGAAGTAAAAAAGGAGTTATTCAACAAAAAACCCAAAGAAGAAAAAAGATTAGAAACAACAGTTTTTTCACTTAATATTTTTACAGTTTGAGTTCTTGATTCTTCTACAGACGGTGCAACTCCGCCACTAACTAAAACAACCTCTCCAACCGCTACTGCACCTGTAACTAAGGGAGGAGGTAATTCATCAGATTGAGAGAAATGAATAGTAATTTCAGGATGAACTCCAGGAATGTGCTGTTCAAGAAGAGCCTGTGGAGAAGAAGTCAATGGAGAGTTAGGAGTTTTTCTTTGATTATCTTGGATTGTCTCAGAATGTCTTTCTGCCGGAATAAAAAAAGAAATTTTAGTTTCTACTTTTTTTACTTCCTTTTTTAATACAGGATCCCTTTTAGATTCTTGAAAAACAGCAACAACAGTAGAAACGCCTTCACTTTTTAGTAAAGTGCTAGACTCTGCTGTTTCAGATGGTCCTAAAATGGGATTGACTGGAGGCATAGCGATTTATTTTTATAATCGTGACTGTAAGTCTGGAAAGACTTTATTTGAGAACTTAACACCTTCACATCCAGTTATTTCAGGAAATTGAGTAACATTTATAGGAGTCACAATTCTAAAATTATTATTTGATAAATAATAACCTCTCATCATTACACTTAAACCACTCGTCCAATAATGTTTAATATTACAAGCTATTGTATTTTCATTGTTATCACGATTTTGAGGGAGATAATCACTTTCGTGACATTCTTTTTCTGGAACAACAGTAGATAAAGCATTTAAAAAAGCGTAACCAGCCATTATATTTTCATGCGTTTGCTCTGGGTCAGAGCTTTTAAAATAAATTGTCCCACCTGGAAGAGCTATAAGATCAGCTTTTATGCTACTAAGATCTTGATCATAGGCTGCTGAAGGAGTGGTAGGACGAGTAGCATAACTTTTTGCATATTTCATTAATATGCTTAAATGTTTTTCAGGTTGAGGAATAAAATCCTGTACTACTCTTTTAAAACGCTCACAACCATTTGAATATAGATCTGTTTTATTTTGATCACTAACTGTCTCCGTACCTGCTCTTGCCTCACCAGAACGCTTACAAGCACTCAAACCTACAGCACAAAGAGTTCCACCAATTCCTAAAGTTGTTGCTGTAGCTAACGCCCTAAACCAAAACATAAAAAACCTCCAACGCACCTTCAAAAAATCAAATGCGCAAAAACAATAAAATTAAAATATGAATTCAACCGCTTACCTTACATGATTGTACGGAATGTATCGGATAACTGATCAAAAAGTTGCTATAAAAAATAAAAGCTAAAAAAATTTTGCTCAAGTAACCAAAGGGGGTATATAGGATTGGTTCGTCCGATTACAATGCAAAAAAGAAGATGAAATTTCAATGAAAAAATCAAAATTTCTCTTATTTTTCATACTATTTTCTGCTTTTTCCTGTTTTCCTGCTTTACTTAAAAGCTGGAATGAGGATTACAACCCTGAAAACCTCCCTGCTTCCCGAACTGTTTGCATTAAAAATTTAGAAAACATCCGAAAAGAGAGCATGACAGCAAGATCATTGCAGGCCGATGAATCGTGTCTCGAAAATGAAGATCGGTATCTTTTAGTCGTTGGAAAAGAGCCGAAAGGAACAATGGCACTGATTCCTATCGTGAAAAAAACGAAATACTCCCCCACCTGGGGAGTTTCGTGGCCATCCAAAGAGCAAAACAATCCAACCCTTTGGCACTTTACTTGTTTAAAATCGCAGCCAATTCAAATTTTAGGGGTCGAAACCAAACGGTTTCAACACGCTGGAGAAATCACAACCCCATTCAAAAACCAGAGTTGTGAATTGGCGTTGATCATGGCAAAAACAGTCTGCACCGATCAATTAAAAGGGGAGGAAATCTTTGAGCGCTGTTCGAACATTTTTAACTTCTGAGCTTTCAATGTCTCGATTTGCCTTTTGCCTTTTTGTTTTCTGTTTTTTAAACCTATGGCAAACGTTCGCTTTTTCTGCTGAAAAAAAACTCTGTCTGAGCCGATTTGACCCGACACAAAACGATTTCAACTTTGAGATTCATCCGGAAACTCAATGCAAATCGAGCGAAAAAGAGATCGAATTGAAAAAGGAAAAGTTTGGTATTTTGATATTTCTTCCTCTTAAAGAGGTAAATCCTGAAAGTCGAAATGAAGAAAAATATGGTCGATCCGACTCTTCAAAACAGTAATCATTGACATTTTTTCGAACGGTATCTTAAAGAATTACATCTATTGCAGGATAGAACGCCTTGCGCCCCTAAAATGACAATTGAAAATTAATACAAATAAATACTTTTTTAAAGGAGACTTCTTATGTCCGAAGCCTACATCATCGACGCCGTTAGAACTGCCCGTGGTAAACGAAATGGATCTTTATCGCTCACGCATCCTATTGATCTCGCCGCAACGCCATTGGAAGCGATTGTTGCCCGAAATAATGTTGATCCCAAAGAAATCAGTGATGTCATTTACGGTTGCGTCTCACAGCGCGGAGAACAGGACAACGTCATTGCCCGCGAAGCAGCACTCGCAGCCGGCTGGCCACTCGAGGTGGCGGGAGCAACGGTGAACCGATTTTGCGGATCAGGGCTTACCGCCGTCAATATGGCGGCGCATTCGATCATGGCAGGT
This sequence comes from uncultured Pseudomonadota bacterium, assembly GCA_964609335.1. Lineage (GTDB taxonomy): Bacteria > UBA10199 > UBA10199 > JADFYH01 > JADFYH01 > CAZSRQ01. The sequence goes on along the minus strand of CAZSRQ010000031.1, from coordinate 3,798 downwards.
CAGGAAGAGTTGATGATCGGCGGGGGTGTCGAACATATGACCCGTATTCCGATGAACATTGAATTCAAGATGGCAGGATCCAAATTTGATGAACGCTTTCCAGATCTGATTCCTCAAGGTTTGTCAGCTGAAATGATCGCTGAGAAATACAATTTTTCACGTCGTCAGTTGGATGAGTTTGCTGCCCGTTCGCAAAAGCTTGCGTTTCAAGCGTGGGAAGAACAAAGATTCAAAAAAAGCATCGTTCCAGTGAAGGCAAAAAATCAGGAAGGAAAAGAATTTTTATTTGAAAAGGATGAGCATCTCCGCCCGACATCGACTGCAGATGTTTTAGCGGGACTCAAAGCGTCCTTCAAACCGGATGGAGTGATTCATGCCGGAAACTCCAGCGGTATTGTGGATGGCTCGGCCGCTGTTCTTCTCGCTTCTCCCAAAAAATCGAAAGAGCTCGGTATGAAACCTCGTGCAAGAATCGTTTCAACTTCGATTGTCGGAAGCGATCCAATTATCATGCTGCTCGGACCGATCCCGGCGGTTCAGCAGGCATTGAAAAAAGCAAATCTGAAAGTGGAAGATATCGATCTTTGGGAAATCAATGAAGCGTTTGCTCCGGTTCCTCTCGCCGTGGCAAACGAGTTGAAGATTGATCTTGAAAAAATCAATGTCAATGGCGGAGCGATTGCCCTCGGGCATCCGCTCGGAGCGACCGGTGCGATGTTACTTGGAACAGTACTTGATGAGCTTGAGAGACAGGATAAACGTTACGGCTGCATCACCCTCTGCATCGGTCTTGGAATGGGAGTGACCACTATTATTGATCGGAAAGTTTAATCGAAGATTTTTCTTCATTGTTTGGAGAATTCAGACAGTCGGTTTCGTCAAGATCTAGGTTGGGATCTTCTTTTACTTTCGCGCATTTTTCATTTTCTTCTTTTTCATTTTGATTTTGTGATTTCTCTTTCCCCTGCTCTACCCTTTCAGGAAATTCTTCCTGAGTGAAAGATTGTCTTTCATTCGTCGGCGTTGCCGCATCTTTTTCCGAAATGCTCGACCCGACAAATCGCTCGCAACCGGTCGCAAGAAAAACGAAAAGCAATAAAACAATGAGTGATTTGAATTGACCTAAAAAACCGTTCCATCTCATGGTTTAAATCCCCCTATTAGGAAAAATTATCGGCCAAAAAAAGACGGAAAGTTGCGGAAAATGAGGCTAGCAGTTCTTCACAGGATTTCACAAATTTTGACAACTTTTGGCTCTTCGTCAAAAATCTTTTCTGTTTCTTTTTGAAGGGTCTCCTCTATTTTGGGCATCGAGACTTCTTCACCCGTCTCCTGATAAATGGAGGTCACTTTTTTATCTTTGATTCCGCAAGGGATAATATGTCGATAATGACTCAAATTGGGATTCAGATTCAGCGCAAATCCGTGCATCGAAACGCCGCGATCAAAGTGGAGACCGATCGCAGCGATTTTTCGATCTTCAATCCAAACTCCGGGATAAACCGGATTACGTTCCCCTTTTAAACCGATCGTGGAAATTGTCTGAATGACAATCTCCTCAATCTGTCTCACAAATCCAGGAATAGTGAGTTTGAGAGAACGAATATCGACAATAAAATATCCAACAATCTGCCCTGGGCCATGATAGGTGATTTTTCCACCCCGATTGGTTTGAAAGATTTTGATTTTCTCTTTTTCAATCTCCTCAAAAGAGCTCAAGAAATCTTCCTCACAATTTCTTTTTCCGAGGGTGAAAACAGGCGGATGGGAGGTGAGCAAAAGAGTATTCGGAATTTTATTTTCCCGTCTGAGCTCTCTTAAACGGAGTTGAAGCTTTAAAGCTTCTTCGTAATCGGTTTGTCCCAAGTGAGTAATCGAAAACATAACTGAATATTATGAGAAAGGAATTTAAAAATAAACATCTTCCATGATCCGACTTTGACCTTTCCACTCTTTCAGACTGACCCGTGGTTTGTCATCCTCATATTCAATCAACACAAAGGTATGTTTCAACACTCTTCCGAGACTGCCAACATCGAGACTGATCTTTTCATTCCAGCTGCCGGTATTAAAATACTCTTTGTTCGGCGCAAACATCCGGTAAAGCGCATGATGCGTATGTCCAAAAATAACGGTATGAACTTCTTGATTAGAAAGAAGGATCCGTTTCGCCTCCCGATGAAGCTTGGGATGAACGGTCGCCTCTTTCAAAATGGCCAACTTGTCCCAAAAAGAGGTTTTATGGGTCGGTGATCGGTGAATGCAAAACCAGAGAAAATAAAAGGCAAGTTCGAAAAGCGATTTGATCGCAAAAAAAGTGTCATGAATCAAAGCCCAGCGAAGATAAGTGCGAAATGGATAAACCTTGTCCAAATAGGGGCGCTGTTTTTTTCTCTCATTCAAAAAATGAATCACAAAAAATGAACCCCAGGGGAGATTGATGATTGGCTCAGGTAATCCCTCGGATAAAAAATAGCATTCCTTATCATAACGATTGTCGGCCATATATTCATTGCCATGCTCTACATGAACTCCGTCAAATCGGTAATATTCGAGGATGAAATTGACTTTCCCTCCGAGCTCAAGCTGCAGAACTTCCTGAACTCCAGGCCAGAGAAGACCTGGATCATGATTCCCCAAGACAAAGGTGACTGAATGAGATGGAGCTTTGGAAAATTCGGAAATTTTCTTAAACATTTCCGGATGCCCTTTCAAAATACTCATCGTTTTATGCAGGGCATCGGATTCTGTAATTTGATCGGTAAAGCGATCCTGATAATCGATTTGCAGCAGATTGAAAAAATCTCCATTGATAATCAGCTCGACCTCCGCTTTGCGGTAATCCCCTTGGAGGTAATAATCGAGAAACTCTACGAATGCCTTGTCGGAATAGAAATCTTCCAAAAGATTGGTACTTCCATCCGGGAGAACTCTTCCTTTTCCCAAATGAAAATCACTGACGACTAATTTTACTTTTTTCTTCGAAAGAAACATCACTCAATTTACCCCGGAAAATGGCTATTCCCACGAGCGTATATTGTAATCCACTTGCGATCGTAAAGATAGCGGCAAGAGCAATACTGACATGAAAAGCGTTTTGAATAAGAGATTCATAATTTGCTCCCCACGAGGTATTGGTCTTGAGATAGGAATAAAAAAGGCAGAAAAAAAGCACCGAAATCTGAAAAAAAGTATTCAATTTGGAGATATAAGTTGGTCGAACATAAAACTTTTTGCAAACGATTTTCAGATATAAAACCCCCAGAACTATATAGACATCCCGGGCAATGACGATGGCGGTTAACCATCGGGGAATTTTACCAAACCAGGTAAACAGGATAAACAAAACAAACATCAAAATCTTGTCAGCGGCAGGATCCAGAATGGTTCCGAGCTTGGTTCTTTGCTTCAAAAAACGGGCTAAGACCCCATCCAAAAGATCGGAAGCACCCGCTAGAATCAATAACAAAAGAGAAAGGTCATAGCGTTGATGAAGATAAAAATAGAAAATGGCCGGAATTAAAAGAAACCTGGATAAAGTGATATAATTAGGCAATCCCATAAAGTTTTATTTTAAGAACTATCTTTAACTTTAGGAAATAGATTCCGTCAAATTTAAAAAACTTGTGAATCTCTTCCAGATGATTTTACGAAGTTTGATTCGTTTTTTGTAAAATCTTACAGAGCGGCTACCCTTTTATCCTCCCAGGATTTAAGCTGTAAATGGCATCCAAATGAACTCCCGACAGGATTTAAGCAACAGGATTGATTTTAAGACAGATTCTTTGAACTCAAAAC
>CAZSRQ010000030.1:0-19544 GCA_964609335.1 uncultured Pseudomonadota bacterium | reverse complement strand
GAAGAAAAATTTAAAAGAGAATTTGTATCTTTTTCAAAGCGCTCTGATTCTGATTGCAGAAAAACATACGGACACGATATTGCCCGGATATACCCATCTGCAAAGAGCCCAACCGATTCTTCTGGCTCACCACCTTCTCGCTTATTTTGAAATGGCCGAGCGAGATAAAGAACGTTTAGATGATTTGCTCAAACGGGTTGAAGTTCTCCCGCTCGGCTCTGGAGCGCTCGCCGGAACCACTTTTCCGATTGATCGTTTTGCGACTGCAAAAGAACTGAATTTTTCAAAAGTTTCCGCGAATTCTTTGGATGCAGTCAGTGATCGGGATTTTGTTGTCGAGCTTCTTTCAATCTGCTCGCTGATCATGGTTCACTTATCCCGCTTTGCTGAAGAGCTGATTCTCTGGAGCAGTTTCGAATTTAATTTTGTCAAACTTCCGGAGGATTACTGCACCGGCTCTTCGATGATGCCGCAAAAAATGAATCCGGATGTTTTGGAATTGATTCGTGGAAAATCGGGACGAGTCTTCGGAAATTTGAGTGGATTTTTAACGACTCTCAAAGGCTTGCCGCTCGCCTATAACAAAGACATGCAAGAAGACAAAGAGCCGCTTTTTGATAGCATCAAAACAACTCTCGATTGTCTTTTCTTATTTGCTGGCCTTCTCGCAAAAACAGAATTCAAAAAAGAAAATCTTCTCAAAGCAACGGTTGAAGGATTTTTGATCGCCACTGATCTCGCCGACTATCTCGCTGAAAAAGGAATCCCGTTCCGAGAAGCGCATCATGTCGCCGGGAGAGTAGTTCGATATTGCCAAGAACAAAATCAAACGATCGAAAGTTTATCTCTGCCAGAACTTCAAAAATTTTCGGATAAAATCGAAAAAGATGTTTCTTCGTGGCTATCGCTTGAATCTGCCATCGACCGAAGAAAAAGTTATGGTGGCACTGCAACAGAACAGGTGCAAAAGCAGTTAAAAGATGCTAAAAGTAAACTAAAACCATGACTAAACCACTCAATCATAAAGATATCGATCAAGTTGCCAGAGCAATTTGTGGAGAGAAAAAAAAACTTTCCCCCTTCTTGAAAAAAATTAAAATTTCTTTTACTCCTCTCGTTTTCCCGATTCTTCGTGCAGCAGGAATCAAAACAAAACTGATCAAAAAAAACAGACGCAATTTTCTCGAAAGAAAAACAACTCAACTTTTAATCAAACGGGTTTCCAAAATAGCTGCCTCGCGAATATGAAAAAAAAAGAGATCGATCATTTTTTTCATCAGCTTTCTTCAAAAACAAAAATTGCTGCCCAAATTTATTTAACCGGAGGAATCGCCTCTCTTTTTTTGGGTGGAAACCGTGCCACCCAAGACATTGATTTTGCGGTTCGCGCAAAAAAAAATTGGGAAGAGATTTCCAAATCGATTATCGAAGTCAGTCAAAAACTCGCGATTCCGGTTGAATTCACCGAAGATATTAGTCGCTGGGGAATGATCGGTTTTCCTGAATTTGAAAGGGATGCGATTTTTTACAAAAATTTTGGAAGCATTCAAGTTTACATCCTCGATCCGATGATTTGGTCGGTTGGAAAGATGTCGCGCTACACTCTCGATGATTTGCAAGACATCGAAAAAGTTTTCAAAAAAAACAAAGTAAGTCCTGATAAAGTTATCAGGATATGGGCAGAGGCATTTTTAAAAAGCCCAAACTCCTCGGAAAAAAACCTCTTCATCAAAAAAGTGGAAGATTTTTTAAAGCATTCTGGAAGAGCAATTTGGGGTAAAAAGCTTCCCGTCGATCAAACGTTCAATTCTTTCCTACGGTTAGTCCAATTAAAAAAACTTTCTAAAATCTAGTTTCCTTCGAACCTTTTCTTTCCTCCTCCGTTTTTGTACAACATTGGTTCGAGCAGGTTATCTCTAATAAAGCGGATGATAGGAGTTTAAAAATGACCAAAAAAATATTCAGCTTTATCCTTCTGTTAAGTTTTTCAGGCTGTGGCGCTTACACCACTATCAAAACCTCCAAAAGCCCAAGCGCACAAAATAAGATTTATCAGAAACTCCTGATCGATGTTCAGGGATTAAGCATCCCCAATAAACTCAATATGGAATGGACTTATAAAAACGAATTTGAAAAAAATGGAAATGTTCAAGTCGTTCTCTCTTCAGATCTTTTCTCTCCGTCAAAAAATTATTCCGATGATCAAAAGCGGGCCACCGTTTTAAAAGAGAATATTGAAGGAATTTTGATTGTCAATTTTACCGGAAGTGAAAAAGTAAGAAGCGTTTCCCCTCCAGGTCCGGTCGAAACCAAAATCACTAAAGATGATAAAGGAAATGAAACGGTCACGACGTTTCAAAGACCAGGAACCATCAACGAAAACCTGAAGATATACCACGAGCTCACCTTGCTGGACGCGAACAGTTTTAAGCCGGTCTGGGTTGGCTTTGCCGACTCCAATAGTGATTATAAAATCGATAAATCTCTCGCCTCAAAAACCTTTTCTAAAATGGTGAAGGAAGGGTTGATTCAGAAGAAAAATCAGTAAGTATTTGAATTTACTTAAAAACAACCCCGCCATTTTTCTTATTTCATTTTACCCTTTTTATCTTTTCACACAACCTTTAGAGTTTCTTGCCGATAATATTACAACTAAGCAGAAGGAATTTTTAAATGACAATTTGTAAACCATTACAATCTACTAGCCAAGAATGTGAATCTCAAAGCTGTTTTCCTCAATTAGAATTTGAAGAAGTTCCTCAACCTTTTTGCAGTAAAGATTTTCAACCTCATGATCACTATTTTGATAGTAAAAAATTTACAGCCAATTCGGCATCAAATTCTATAGGGTATAAACCTCCATATCCCACAATAAATCATTCATTAGAAAAGCAACCCTTTTCTCACAGTGATGGGGTTCTAGCTTTTTTCCTCATAGGAGGATCGACTCTTCTAGGAACTGGTATTGGCGCTCTACTTGGAAATATTCCAGGAGCTGGAATTGGTGCAAAATGGGGACTTGGAGTTGGAACTTTATTACTTGCCGGATGCACGATCGATTATCGAGGAGTGGGAACTACTGATTGCGATGGCCAAGCCGCTCATCAACCAGAGCCTGTAGTCAATTATGAAATAGCAGTAACACCTCAAGAAAAAGAAGATATTATTCGCGAACTCAAAGCTTTTGAGGCACCTCTTCGAAAAGTAAATCCAAATCTTTTTTGCAAATTTAATGGTTGGGTAATTACAGACAATCCTCATGATGGAAAAGCAGCGGGAGCCTACAATCCTCAATCAAAAACCGTACGCTTGAAAAAAAATCTTGAAGCAAAAGAGCATGAATTTGGTCATTATATTGATGACTGGTATGGAATTTATCATGGAGGTGAAATCGCTTCGAATTCAGAAGAGTATAGAAAAATTTCTTGTACCGCTAATAACTGGAATGTAACCCAAATTGAAAATTGCATGTTTAACACGATATTTATCGAAGGATATGACCAGAGGAAACGTGCTAGTGAAGAATTTGCCGAACTTTCAAGTCGAACAATCAAAGACCCTATCGCAGCTCTTTATCAATATTCAAGTAATCCAAATACCTTCGCTTTAAATCAATATTTTAACCGTGTAATTACGTTACCTTCTCCTATAGTTCACTCTAACATTCAAAGAATTTTATCTCCTCACCGCGTAGAAGTTTCGGGTGATATAGAAAGTCAATTAGTAGTTTCTCCTCAACTTTCAAAGCAGTTACAAAATAGTCCGGTCTTGGAATATTTTAGAATGAACGGAGATGCTTTCGGATCTTTGATCGAGTCTACCGATTTAAAAATATACGTTCCGATTCAAGAAATGGGAAATGGCTGGAAAAGTTACGATGTAAAACTCCCTTTTTCTCCAAATTTTTATTCCCTTTCACTTGATTTTTATCAAGGAGAATTGATTACTCATAACGAAAGAGATGCCTCTATATACAGAAAGCAAATTGAACCAGATGCGCCCTGGAGAATAGCAAACACGGGTGTAGGTGCAAGTTCTGGAAGAGTGAAAGTTGCCTTTGTCGATGGGAAACCGGTCTTGTTTACTTCGACAGGTTATTGGCTCTTAGAGGAAATGGGCAATTCTACTTTTGCTAGGTATCCTTCTGAACTCGAAAATACGATGAAGAGTCTAAAGATAGAATCTCGTATTCAAATCTTGCATGCTGAAGGAAAGCGTTATCTTTGGATCAGCAGTATTCCTTCAGAGCCGATTGGTTCAAAAAGTCAATTATTCGAACTTTCGCATTTGGGTAATCAACTCTCGTTTCAAAAAGTATTTGAAGTTCCAATAGATGACTATGCTGAACCATTTTATTATAAAGGTCATTGGGGTCTGTTTCAGACAGTAAACAACACTTATCTTTCAAGAACTTTTTCTCTTCTACCAGAGTCTGGAGAAGGCATCACTGCCTATGATATTTTTCGCACGAATTATGCCCTTCTCCGAATTGAAGAAGGGGGAAACAAAATTACTCCTTATGAATTGCGCTACTCTTCAGGAAACGCTAGATCGCTTTACATTAGATTAGCACAGTCCTATGGAAATACTGTTGTGTCAAAAGGGAATAAATTGATTATTTTTAGTAGTGAAGATTGGAGTGATGCAAAGAAAGATACTATCATTTCTCCCGCTTATATAAATTTTGAATTGGATTTTTAAAAAACAATTGTTTCCGGACATGAATCAATAAGTCCAATAAGAATACTTTGACAGTGAAGTTTTTGAACCTTAATGTTCTCCTTTCGTTTCTTCAAATATTTCTTTCTTCTCTGTCTTCTGATTGGATGCGGTTCCGCATCAACTCTCACCCCTTCCAAAGATCAAATCCTCCTCCCCGAAAGATCCAAAGCGATCAACTTCGTCTGCTGATATCGCGGATGTTATCAAGAACCGTCGACTTGCGAATCATTCCAATGACGACGAAAAAAGTATGGAAAATGCTCTGATCCTGATCAGAAATAATCTAAGGAATTTTTCAGCGATTCATCAAAAAAGTTTTTTGATTACAGAAGTTGGATATCGAAGTGCCAATGGAACGACTCAAAGACCTTATGACCATAACTCGAATGACACACTCGACTTGCAAGAGCAGGAGGATGCTTATCAGACGTTTCTCACAGTCTTTGGTGAAAACGAATTTTGGGTGGAAGAAATTGCTTGGTGGTCGTTAGATCCTCTACTTCAGGGGGGAGGGATCGATACAGGTTATTCTCCTTTCGGAAAACCGGCCTTTGATGTTTTGAAATCTTTTTGGAATTCTTAAAATCCCAACAAAAATTTCACCCCTTCTTGAATCTTCAGAAAAATAGAATGCGGAATTACCCCAACCTCCTCAAGAAACAGAGTGCGATCAATCGTATGCAACTGATCTAAAAGTACATCGGAGGCTTTTGACAGCTTCAGTTCATGAGAAGGAGTAATTCTTACTCGCAAAATATTTTCTTCTTTTAGCTGAGTCGTCAGTGGAACAATCACAACTCCTGGGCTTCCCGCTTTGACGGTATCCGAGGTTTGCACCACAATCACCGGTCTAATCTTTCCCGGTTTTGAACGACGGGGAGGATTCATATCGACCAGATAACAAGTTCCCTGTTCAATCGGAATCGTTTTGGAGTTTTGAGAACTCATGGAGAATTTCTTTCGCCTCTTTTTGGTAGGTTTTATAGTAGTTTTTGAGCCGATTGATTTCAATCTCCCGCTTGAGATGGCGATTGTATTCTCCAATCGCAAGATTGATATATTCAGTTTTTGAACGAACGGAAACTTTCGACATTAATGCTTCCATTTCTTCTTCAATGTCAGGACGAATATTTAGTTTAAGTGCCATAAGATGAACCTTAATTATACCTATGAATATATCCCTAAATTAGGCCCTAGTCAATGGGCCTTTATCTTTCCTACTATTTGAGCATTGGAGACTGATCTATCCCTCGATGCTCTATTGGAATTGGCTTCTTTAAATCTTCTATACTGACATTCAAAACCGGATAATCTTTGTTCCCATCGTCATAATGCCACCATTCAGTCGGCTTTGATTTTAACCCAACTTTCTCCATTGCAGTGCGGAGCAAATTTGCATTTTGACGTGCTTGCAAAGATGCATGGGGATTATCGTGATGCGCTTTCTCGCTGAAGTCATCATAATCGGAAGGCATTTCGACTTCTTTTCCGTTGAGAGTAATCAGAGTCAAATCAACCGCACCTCCCCGATTATGAAATGAACCGATGCTCGGATCGGCAACATAACGAGAGTCTGGGACTAGCTTCCACATTTCTTGTTGAACAGAAAGAGGACGATACCCATCGAAAATTTTCAGACGAAATCCTTTCTGTCGAAGCTCTTTCGCCGCTTGCTCAATCTTTCGCGCGACAAAATAACGAACAAAAACCGTGGGAGATGAATAAACCGGTTTTTTCAGAAAATTATTGAAACTGGCGTAACGCACATCCAAAACGACATCGGGAATTATCGTTTGTATTTCGACTAGAGGATCTTTATTTAAAATTTTCGGTTTTCCATAAAGCAATGAATTGAAAAGAAAGAAAGAAATAAAAAGAAGAAAGAGGATCGAAAGATATTTATTTTTTTTGAAATTCATAAAGCTCTCATTCCTAAAAAGAACAGAATAAAACCAGTTGATTCATTCGTTTCGAATCTGTAATAGATGGGACGCATGTTAGCAAACTCAAGACTTTTATTAAGAGGTTTTTATGCATTTATTTCAATACAAAAAAAACAAACTTTACGCTGAAAATGTTCCAGTTGAAAAAATCGCCAAAGAAGTTGGAACTCCGGTTTATATCTACAGTTATAAAACCATTCAAAGACATTTTCAGGTTTTTAAAAAGGCATTTGCTAAAACTGAACATCTTATCTGCTTCTCGATGAAATGCAATTCAAACATCGCCATTCTTCGAATCATTGCCAATGAAGGAGGAGGCGTAGATATTGTCAGCGGAGGCGAGCTCTATCGCGCTCTCGAGGCTGGGGTTGATCCTAAAAAAATTGTTTATTCCGGAGTCGGAAAAGCAGAGTGGGAAATTGAGGCAGCGCTCAAAGCAGAAATTCTTTCTTTCAATATTGAATCGGAAGCTGAACTCGACCTAATCGAAAAAGTGGCGAAAAGAGTGGGCAAAAAAGCGCCGATTTCTCTTCGCGTAAATCCAAATATTGATCCAAAAACCCATCCCTATATTTCTACCGGACTTAAAAAGAGCAAGTTCGGAATCGATGTCAAAAGTGCAGTTGAAATTTACAAAAAGGCGAACCAGCTTTCTTCCATTGAAGTTATCGGTCTAGATTGTCATATCGGCAGTCAATTGACCCAAGTAAAACCGTTTATCGATGCATTAAGAAAATTAAAAGAATTGATCAAACAGCTTGGAAAAAACGGAATTCAGATTCACCACCTTGATTTGGGAGGTGGACTCGGAATTCGTTATCGCGACGAAATGCCCCCCTCCCCCGATCAATATGCAAAAGCGATCATTGATGAAATTAAGGGGATGGGAATCACACTCGTTTTCGAACCGGGCCGGGTGATCATGGGAAATGCAGGAATTCTCGTAACCAAAACACTTTACACGAAAAAAAATTCGGCAAAAGAATTTGTCATTGTCGATGCTGCGATGAACGATCTCATTCGGCCTGCTTTCTATGGCAGCTATCATGAGATTCAGCCGGTGATTAAGAAAAACAGAAAAAAGAAAAAAAGCGATATTGTCGGACCAATCTGCGAATCGGGAGATTTTTTCGCACAAGATCGGCAGTTTCCCATCGTTGAATCGGAAGATCTCATCGCCATCTTCTCGGCAGGAGCATACGGCTTCACCATGTCCTCCAACTATAACACCCGGCCTCGAGTGGCTGAGGTTTTGGTAAATGGAAATCAGTATTCGGTTATTCGTGAACGAGAGACTCTTGAAGATTTAATCCGGGGAGAAAAAATCCCGGAATTTTTGAAAAAATAAAATGAAAAGAAAACCAGCTTCTCTCTCATTTATTTTAATGCTCAGCACAACTGACTCTCTTAAGTCAGCTGAAAAAATTGCCACGACGATAGTGAAAGAAAAACTTGCTGCCTGCGTCAATATCGTTCCAAAGATAAAATCTATTTACTCCTGGAAAAATAAAATCTGTCGCGAAGAAGAATTTCTACTCCTCATCAAGACACGCTCCTCTCTCTACCCAAAACTTGAAAAAAGAATTCTCGAAATTCATCCTTATGAAACTCCGGAAATTATACAGCTTCCGATTCAAAAAGGTTTTGCAGGTTATCTGAACTGGATCGTGACAGAAACCTCACTCGAACGATAAAAAAATTCATCTAAAATTTGTCACCATTTTTTATAAGATGAAGGGTGCAATGGAGCAGAGTTTTGATTCTGCCTATTTCTTAGAACAGCTTTTAATCAGAGCCCTAAAAATTCTCAAACCTGTCTCACTTTTCAAAACCTCGGGATGCCATTGAACTCCCAAAAGAAAACGATATTTCTCACTCTCAATCGCTTCAACGACCCCATCTTCCGCAAATGCGGAAATATAGAGGTTTTTTCCCAATTCTTTTACCGCTTGATGATGTGTGCTATTCACACCGATCTTTTTCGATTTTGCAATCGCACTCAATCGGGTTCCTTTGAGAATATTTATCCAATGTCCCGGTTTTGATCGGTCATTTTTTTGTTCATGTTCACCGGCACAAGGAATTTCAGCTCGAATATCCTGGTATAAACTTCCTCCCATGGCAACATTGATTGCCTGCATTCCACCACAAATTCCAAGCAGCGGTTTATCTTGGGCAATCGCCTCTAAGATTAAGCGGAGTTCGAAATCGGTTCTTTCTTTTTGGGGAGGATCAATCCGATATTTTTTCTTTTCCCCGTAATAAAAAGGGGGGATATCAAATGCCCCACCAGCGACAACCAGACCGGAGAGCTGCGAAACTAGATTTTCAAGATGCAACTTTGAAATATAGGAAGAGAGAAGAAGCGGCACCCCTTTCGCTTTCTTCACCATGGAGGAAAGGGAAACTGCCGATTTTAGATGACCGGTAGTTGAATCTTCATCGGAGGTAATTCCGATAAAAAGTGATTGATGAGAATTCATATCTCTCGTAAGGTATATCACAAATGGAAAAAATTCTAAAAAAAATCCTCAAAGAAAAAATGAATCTCGAGACTTCAGAACTCGAAATTATAAAACTTTTTGGCCATGCCTCCTATCGAACTTACTATCGACTAATTCTTCCGGATAAAAAAACTTTTATCGTCATGCAAATGCCGGAAGGGCTCTCTTCAGTTTCCGAAGAAATTACCAATTACACCGGAGTAAAAAACGAGCTTCCTTATCTCAATGTTCAAAAGTATTTAAAAGAAATTCAACTACCAGTGCCAGAGGTTTATGCCTGGAATCCCGATGTCAATCTGATGATCCTCGAAGATCTTGGCGATCGTCTTCTTGAAAGTTATTTGCTAAATTCAGCCGAATCGATGCAACTTTCTTTTTACAAAAAAGCGATCGATCTTTTGGTAAAAATTCAAAAAAGAACCAAAGAATTTCAAAGTCAACAATGTATCTCTTTTCATCGCAGCTTTGATGAAAATCTTCTTAATTGGGAGTTTAATCATTTTCTAGAATACGGAATTGAAGATCGATTAAAAATAAAACTTGATCCAAAAGAAAAAGATTTTTTTTCAAAAATCACTCAAAAAATAACCGACGAGATCGTTGCAACCCCTTCTATCTGGGTTCATCGGGACTTTCAGAGTAGAAACCTGATTTTAAAAGACTACGAACTTTATCTTCTCGATTTCCAAGATGCACTTTTAGGACCTGCCTCGTATGATTTAGTCAGTTTAATCCGTGATTCGTACATTCAACTCTCTGCAGAAGCGGTCAACTCTTTGATCGATTATTTTTTAAAACAGAGAGCGAAAGAAGATCTTCCGATTTAAGATGAGAAAAAATTCAGAAGACTTTTTGATCTGGTGACAGTTCAGAGAAAATTGAAGGATACCGGAAGATTTCAATATATTCATACCGTGAAAGGAAATTCGAGTTTTCTCGTTTCTGTTCCTGCATCCCTCGGTTATGTCAAAGAGGCTCTCAATCGCTTGGAAGAATATAATGAGTTAAAAACCTGGATCGGAAAATATCTTCCGGAGTTGGCAATATAAGGCTACATCGTCGCGAGCTAGACAGGACTTTCTCATGAACAAAAATTTTCCCCGCAAAGCAATGCTTCTTGCCGCCGGATTGGGTGAACGTTTAAGACCGTTGACTCTGGAAATGCCGAAACCATTGATCCCGATCGCTCGTCACTCTCTCATCGAATACAACCTAGCTCTATTAAATAAGTTTGGAATAAAAGAGATTATGATCAACCTTCACTATCTGGGTGAACAGATTGAAAACAAAATTGGAAAAAAATATCAGAAGCTGAAAATTTTTTATTCTAAAGAAGAAGAAATTTTGGGAACTGCCGGAGGAATCAAAAAAGCTGAATTTTTTTTTGAGGGTGAAGCATTTTTTCTTCTCAATGCTGATATTCTAATTGATCTTAATCTAACCGACCTGTTTCGATTTCATCAAAATCTAAAATCTTCTGCGACGTTAGTTGTTACAAAAGCAGATAGACCCGATGTGGTTCGATCAGTTTTTGTGGATGAGCACAAAAAAATTATCGATATCGGAGAAGAAAAACAGTCTAATAAAAATTGTCGCAAAACCATTTTTACTGGTGCCCAACTGATTGAGCCTGAGATTTTCAGTAAAATCCCCGAACATAAAAAATCCGGCTTGATTGAAGATGCTTATCTTCCACTATTAAAAGAGGGCAAAACTATTTCGGCTTATTTATTCGATCGATATTGGCGAGATGTCGGAAGTTTTGATCGTTATGATAAAGTAAAAGAAGAATTTAAAAAGAGTTGGCCTTATACTACTCTCAAACCTGAAGACTTAATTTGAGTAAAATTTTTCACCCGATTTCTTCCGAGGTTTTTTGCCTGATATAAAGCGATGTCAGCATGATTGATTAAATCTTCAATGGAATCGGCATCTTCCGGAAAATTTGAAACCCCGATAGAAACGGTAATCGTCTGATTAGAAAAATTGGCCTCGGATCGAAATGATTTTTTTTCAATGAGTCGGCAAAGTTTTTCAGCCACTGTCATCGCCTCAGCAGCGGAGGTTTGCACTAATATCACTCCAAACTCTTCTCCACCGTATCTGGCAACCGTATCAACTTCACGAACATTCACCGATAAAATTTTTGCAATCTCCTCGAGTGCCCGATCCCCCTCCAAATGACCATGTGTGTCATTATATTGTTTGAAGTGATCGACATCGACCATCAACAAAGACATGTTTCTGGTAAAACGCTTCGCTCGTTTGAGTTCCATTTGTAACATGGTGTGAAAATATCGACGATTATAAACATGGGTCAGATCGTCAGTCACTGCGAGCTCTTTTGTTTTTGCATAGAGAGAAGAATTCTCCATTGCTACAGCAACCTGACTCGCAAGAGAGGTTAACAACTTGATATCCATACTGGAAAAAGAATCGATCCCGGGTCTGAAAAAATTCATCACCCCCAAAAGCCTTCTGTGACTCACGATCGGAAGAGAAAGAAAAGATCCCTCTTCCATCTTTTCCCCTTTATAGTGAAGATAGGCCGGTTCGACCGACGTATCCCGAATATAGGAGGCCTCTTTTTTGGCGGCAACCTTTCCGGTGACCCCCTCTCCCATCTTGAAATGGAGACTTTTCACCTTTTCATTATCCCTGAAACCATAGGCAACTTTGACATAGAGGCTTTCGGTTTCCTCCTGATAAATCATGAAGGCAAATTCCTGATAACCGAGTGTATTCACCACCACATCGGTTAAAACATTGTACAACTCAAGAGGATCAAGGGTTGCCGAGATCATCTGGCTGACGCGATATAAAACAGACAGATCCTGGACTCTTCTCTCCAATTGCTGATTGGTTTCTTCAATGATTTTTGCCTTTTCTTCGAGAATCACCTTATATTTCAACTCTTCCTGAATGATCGTCAACTCCCGCTCAGCCTTGATTCGACTCTCTTCCAGCCTTTCAACCTGCTCAATCATTCCATTGAACTGGTTTGAAAAGGAGCTCATTTCGTCGGTCGTATGGATCGCGGCACGCGCCTTCAGATTTCCGTTTTCAATTTCCTGAAAAGTCCGGATGAAATATTCGAGAGGTTTGGTGACAAAGATGGAGGTTGCCAGATGAATCACGAGAATCGCCAAAAAAATCAAAAGCGAAACCAGGGCAAAAAATATCTGGATAAAATTGAATTTAGAAATCCATTGAACAGGAGTGACTGAAAAAGTGATTAATATAAGCAAGGCAACCAAGAAAAGAGAGATGGTCGTCGCCGCAGCAATTTTCCATCCGACATTTTGTTGGATAATTTGAATTAACTTTTTCATGGATTAGCTGGATTCTAGAAAAGTGGGAAATTAAATGTCAATGCAAAGATTATTTATTTCCAAAAAATATTGGCTCACAGGAAACAATGACCTATCAACGATTTCCAGCGATGAAAGAGAGGTGATACAATCCTACTTTCCTAAAACCAGCAGAACCTCACTCGCAATCTCTTCGATTGCCTTATCAGTCACATCAATCAGCGGGATTCCCCCCAACTGCTCAAAATAAGAGCGGCTATATTCCAGCTCTTCGTTAATCCGATTGATGTTCGCATATTCTTCTGAAAGCGGTCGCCCCAGTTTCAACAATCGCGATTCCCTTAGATAAACCAGTTTTTGGGGGGTGATGGTTAAGCCAACCATTTTGGAGCGATCGACTTGCATCAGCTCTTTGGGCAACGGAACATTTTTGATGATCGGAATATTGGCAATTTTATATCCACGATAGGAAAGATAAACCGAAAGCGGGGTTTTAGAAGTACGGGAAATCCCGAGCAGAACAATATCTGCCAAATCAATCGTATCGAGCCCCAGCCCGTCATCATGTTTGACCGAAAACTCGACCGCTTCCTGACGTTTAAAATAATCTTTGGTAAGACGATATTTCAGACCAGGTTCTTTACTCGGAATGGCATGAAAATAGGTCGTCAAAACATCGAGGATCGGCCCCATCACATCAATTGCGACAATCCCCTCCGCTTCCGCCTCTTCATGAAAAATATCTCTGAGATCAGGAGAGACCAAGGTATAGAGAATGATTCCATGTTTTTTTTTCGCCTCGGCAATCACCTGACGAATTCTGTTTTTATCGGTGATTTTTGATCGTCGGATAATATTGACATTTTCAACCTTGAACTGCCGCATCGCCGCGAAAGCAAGGTTCATCGCTATTTCGCCGGTGGCATCGGAAACTGCAAACATGTAGTATGTGTGTTGTGGTTCATTGGACATATCATCAAAATCCTATAGCTAGCTTACTGAGAGGCGTAAAGTTGTGCGTTCTACTCTCCAACAATCTGTTTTAATGCCGGCTCTTCGACCGGTGATGCAAACCGTTCCACTTTCTCGGTCAAACGATTCAACCGCTTATCAGCGGTTTCGTAGGCGGATCTTGCAAATCCGAGATGGGTTCCGATCTTGGAAAAATCATCATTAAAACGGACTAAATCATTTTGAACTTTACTCAAATTGATCAAAATTTCTCTCGCACTCTCCTCGATTTTCAGACCTTTCAATCCGAGTAAAATTGTATTCAGATAAACATAAAGATTATTTGGAGAAACCGGGATGACCCGTTTTTTCATGGCATACGCAATCGGGGAAAATTCTCCATCGAGCTGTTCTTCTTTGATGATAATTTCATAGTAGACATTTTCAGCCGGAATATACATCAACGCAAAATCAAACGTATCTTCATCCGGATGAATATATTTACTCGCGATCGCATCAATATGCTTTTTCACATCGTTCAAGAAAAGTTTTCTGAAACCTTTCTTTTCATTTTCGGTTTGGGAGTCGACATATCGTTTGAAATTTTCGAGAGGGAATTTCGAATCGATCGAAACGAGATGTCCTCCCAACTTGATGACCGCATCGACTCGATCTCCACTTTTAAAAGTATATTGAAGAATATAGTTTTCAGCCGGCAAAATCTGGCTCAAAAGATCTCCGAGAAAAAGCTCACCCAATCCTCCACGCATTTTGGGGCTTTTTAAAATTTGCTGAAGAGAGGCAATATCTTTTCCGACCTCAAAAATTTTCAGATTCGATTCTTCAAGTTTACCCAAACGACTTTGCAGTTCACCCACCACCCTCGCCGCATTATCAAGCCTTTTCCCCATCGTTTCGTGGGTTTGGCTGAGCACCTGTCCCTGATCGCGAAATCGCTCGTAAAGTTGCTGATTTAATTGGGTAATTTGTTGGGTAAAAACCTGGGAAGAACCTTCAAGATTTTGCCGAAGATGGTCTCGTAAAGTCCCAATCTGTTCCTGAATTAACAGAAGAGAAGTATCATTCTGTTTCGATTCAGAAATTTTTTGGAATGATCGCCTAAAAATAAAAAATTGAAGAAAAAAAAGAGATAACAGGATCAAAAAAAATAAAATAAAAAAAGTGAAGTTAGACATTGAACAAGACAATCGAATTGGATAAGGGAAAATTGGGTGTTCCCCTTATTTATTTTTTAATTTCTTTTCTGCGAAGTACAAAAAGAGATTTCGTCAAACTTTTTTTACCTTTATTATATTCCCGGACCATTCTTTGAGCTCTTTGAATCAATTGCCTGATATCATGCGATTTGGACATTTGATTTTGGAAATCGCATTTTAATCCACGCTTGTCAAACAGGTTCTTGTATTGACGAAGTAAGAATAAATGAGTAACATTTTCTTACCAGGTTCAATCTTATGAAAATTACTTCTAAAGGTCAAATCACCATTCCCAAACAACTTCGAGAGAGGTGGGGTCTTTCCTCTTCGACGGAAATTGAATTTATTGAGGAAGGAAGCGCACTGCGGATCGTCAAAAAAAGCAAAAAAGAAAGTCCTTTCTCTAAAGTTTACGGGATTCTTAATCAAAAGGGGAGTTCCGATGACTGGATAGAGAAGATGAGGGGACGATGATTTCTGCCGTCGATTCGAATATTCTTCTCGATATTTTAATTCCAGATCCAAAATTCGGACCTGCTTCAAAAATGGCGCTTGAAGATCAATCTTTAAAAGGAAGATTGACGATTTGTGAAATCGTCTACAGTGAAGTGGCCTCTCTTTTTCCGACTCAACTCTTGTTCGATAAAACGCTGAGTCTTATGCAGATTAAATTATCTCCTCTTACCCGCCATTCTTCATTCCAAGGAGGGCATCTATGGAGATTGTATCGTCAAGCCGGAGGATTAAGAACAAGAATTCTGGCCGATTTTTTAATCGCCGCGCATGCGGAAAGCCAAGCCGACCAGCTGATCACTCGCGATCGCGGATTTTATAGAAAATATTTTCCCGGATTATCTCTCATTGAACCGTAAATTTATGGCTCTTTCTATTCAAATTTACACCACCGCTTATTGCCCTTATTGCGATGCCGCAAAACGTTTACTTCAGGAAAGAAAACTTTCGTTTGAAGAGATTGATGTGAGTGATCCGGATAAAAAAGAGGAATTGAAAAAGAAAACCGGCTGGAGAACCGTTCCACAAATTCTCATTAATGATCAGCTGATTGGTGGGTATCAAGAGCTTGCCGAGATGGATAGAAACGGAGAATTAAAAAAGGGATGACTTGTCTCTTATAACAAATCATCCCCTCGATAAAACTACCTTTCACTATCTGCGTGGAGCATTTTGACTTGACACAACCGATGCCATCAAGTTGATATTTGAAGAAATCTGAGCCGATATGAGTTGTCCCACCATTCCTATGACTGAGGTTAAAACTGAAGTCAGTGCTTGAATGAGCGTTGTGAGCATTTGCATTTCAAGCTGTCTTCTTTGTTGTTTATCTTGGAAAGCTCGATCAGCTGAGACTTTTTCTTTTTCTACTTCCAACTTCTCACGTTCAAATTCCATTCTTTCAGCGTTTTGAAGTTTCTCGGTTTCTGCTTTCTGCTTGTTCAAAGCAAACTCTTTTTCTCTAAGTGTCGCGCCAGCCCGTTCAAGCTCGATTCGAGATCGAGTGTCTTTACGATTTTCAGCATGCTCTTTGGCTCTCTGCTCTCGATCTAAAGTGTGTCTATCTTTTTTACCTCTATTGCCTGTAGTAACAGGGGCTGCAGTATCACCTTCTTTTTCGGTTTTTTCACCAACGGAGGCATCAGCAGGGGCAGAGCCTCCTGACTGAGCAGCCTGATCCGCTTTTGCGACAGCAATAACCGCCTGATTCCCTTCGGGGGTTCCAGCGGAGGGGAGAGTAGTCGTTCTTGCAGCTACTTCATACTCTTTCGAAAGTTGCTGAAAAGCATTTGTATCCCCTTTTTCTTTTGCCTCTTTTGCCACTTCAACTCTCTCAAGATCTCTCGCCATTTTCTCTAGGGTTCCCGGCTTTACCTTTTCGGTCGGTCCGAAGTAACCTTTTGCCTGCATCCCTTTGGCGATTGTTTCTCCTGACAAACCGAGATTTCCTCCCAAAGCAGGTGGTAAATCTTGACGATAAGATTTCAGTGCATTTCTCAGAATAGCGGTTCGAGCAGGAAGCACCCCACCATTATCCGCTCCAATTAAATATTCAAATTTCTCTCGAGCAACATTTGCTTCAATTTTAGGAGAAGCTTTTCCATCCATCCGATCAATTAAACCCCAGCTACGCTCAATAGCACGGGCATCCCCATCAGTAAATCCATAGCTTTTTAATCTTTCATGCACTTTATCCACCCAAGACTGGGTCATTACCTGTTTAATACGAGATTGGGTGACTGGATCCGCTTTCTCGAGCAAGTGATCGGTTCTCTTTTTGAGATCATCGGCAATCTCACGCAATTTATCTGGATCATCTTTATGTTTCAGAGCCTCTTTGCTCGCTTTTTCTTCTGCTTTTTTCAGCCCATCTACCAACGCCTCATTAGGTCGTTTCGCGACTCCTGGCGATTGAACATGCGGAAGAGCAATACTTTTAGACAATTCATCGACCTGAGCAGGTTTCCAATTCGCATCCGGTTGACCTCTAGTGTAATATCCAGAAGCTTCCAACTTCGATTTCATATAATCACGAGTTGCCGGGTCAGCTTCCTTTAATTGTTTATCCATCTCCTGATCAAACTTGGTTCGCAGCTCTTTTGCTGACCCATCAAATTTATCATTAATCTCTTTAATCTTCTTTTGATCTGGATGTTTTCCTTTAGGACCATGATCACCTAAAGCTGTCAATTCGCCATTGCGAAGCTCTTCATTTCGCTGAAGATCACTTTGATACTGATTAACGCTTCTGACGAAATAACCGGAAGTGATACTTCCTGCGAACTTATCCTGATCGAACTTCTTCGGATCTGTTTCATTAAAACCGGAAGCTTGTAACTGCTCTTGCATATACTCACGAACATTCGGATCTTTTTCAGATTTAAGTTTTTTGGCGATCTCTCCCTGGAAATCTTTTCTTAATTTAAGCGCTGCACCATCATATCTTCTGTTAATAGTTTCCGCTTCCTTGGAATCGGGAGCTAAACCACTCAATTCAGAATTTCGATACTGTTCATTAACCTTTAATTTCTCCTGATAACTTCTGAAAGAATCAACGTAAGATTTTAACTGTTCGGGTTGAGGACGAGTGAATCCACCAAATTCAGAGAACATTGCCTGCTGAAACTCAGCCACCTTAAATTCAGTCGGATTACCTTTTTCGTCGATATAACCTAATCCGGCGAGAATGCCTTGTCCTTCTTCTTTTGTTTGGGACAAATACGCTCTCACCAATAGATGCCGTTGGGTATCGACAGCTAGATCTTCTTTCTTATCAAATTTTCCAGCCTGAACATCCGCATTAAAATGGGTGAGATCGGAGATATCTTTCTCATTCAGAGAAACTGTTCCATCAATCTGGGTTCTGCCAACAATCTTATAGCCGGCAGCTCCAGGTAAATCTTTCAATACAAACCCTCTCGCTTCAAGCGCGTCACGCACATCGGCTGAAGTTGCACCAGCACCGTCTTTAGAAGTCAATTTTTGTCTAATTTTTTCTAACTGATAGGCAGCTCTTCTTTCTTGAAGAAAGCTTTCCCCTCTTTTCGGATCTTTATCTTTGGGAACTTGCTGAAGATAACCTTCAACTTCCACTTCACCTTTTTTACCTTTACGTCCATCAAAGCGATCTATTTCAGCTTGAATAGCCTTCTTTCTTACTTCTGCTGTCGCAGGCTGTAAAGGTGGAAGCGTTTCTGCTTTCCATCTCTCAATAGTAGAAGAACTTGCCCCCTCTCTTGTCAATAAACCATCTAACTTGGTTTCTTCTGTAGAAGGATGAGCTTCTTCTTTCTTTGTTGCTGCAGCACGCACTTCTGGCGCATGAGTATTCTTTGCTTTTCCGTCTTTGACTTCAAATCTATACTCTTGTCCATCTTTGCTTGCCTTCACAGTGATGGTTTTACCTTTTACTGAAACGCCTTCAGGATTTTCTGAAGCCTCTGTCACTTTCCAACCATTTTTTTCTAAATTGTCTTTGGCCGTTTTTTTATCTTCTACCCCATTTAATAATTTCTCACCGCTCGCTACGGCTGCTGAAATTTTTGTATTTTCGGCCGTAATCTCTGCCGTCGTAGGTTGCGGAGCTTTGGTGCCCAACTTCCATTGAGTCGATTGAGCCTCTTCATCTCCTGTGTAATTAATTGTCAGGGCATCATCAACCGCTCCTCCTTTATCTTTGTTTTTATGAATTATCTGAAAAGTTTGTTTTCCACCTACGATGGGACCTGGTTTAGTAGTCCATCCTCTACCAGGAGTCTTTCCATTTAAAAAATCAAGTAATGCTTTTGTTTTTTCCGTAGCACCAGGGTTTCCACCTTCAAGAGTTTTATATTTTGGATCTCTTAGAGCTTCTTGTTTAGCTGCTTCAGCAGATCCAGCTTCAGCTTTAGCAGGAGTGGCCGGTTTTTGTGCAGCAGCAGCAGCTTGTTTACCAGATGGTTCTGGTGGTGGAGGAGCTTTCTGTAAACTAGATTTTCTTTCTTTTTTATCACCTGCTTTAGGATCTGCTTTTTTATCTCCAGCGTTCTCTGCTGAACCTGTCGCTGTCGTTGGTGGTGTTGGTAAAGTAATAATACCACTTGCGTCTGTCGCTCCAGGGGGTGGGGGTAGTGACATTTGACACTCATAAACAACTATTGGAGAATCACCCTCACCCATAAAACTTTGTGTAGTTTCAGAAGGAATATTGGATGGCTTATCATAACCCCATTCATACCCTAAATCATCGCTATCATATTGAAAACCCATGAGTTTTCTCCTTAGTTAAAGACAATAAACGAGGGTTAAATACAAAAACCCCTATAGAGATTATCGACCAAACAAGTAGGCTAGGTTGCTAGTTTATTTCAGTTTTTTTCAAGGAAATAGAAAGCCTTGTACACT
>CAZSRQ010000029.1:0-21136 GCA_964609335.1 uncultured Pseudomonadota bacterium | reverse complement strand
TTCGATTATTCCGCGGGTGATTGAAAAGATAGTCTAGCTCGCCTCTTTCAATCGGGATAAAACCGTTTTTTTGGATCTGTATGGAGGGGTGGGATTGTTTTCGCTGCTTCTCGCAGACGAGATCAGGCAGGGGATTCTTCTGGAAGAAAATTCCTCTTCGATTGAGGTGGCAAAACATAATATTTCTTATCACCAATTTTCCCATCTTTCGGTCTGTTCTGGAAAGGTTGAAAACTTTTTGGAAGAGATGCTGAAAAACATCGATTCGGAAGAGGTGGTGGCAATGGTTGATCCTCCGAGAGGAGGGTTGCACAAGGAGGTTTGTGAGGCATTGATCAGAAACAAGAATTTTAAACGGTTGTTCTATCTTTCTTGCAATCCCTATTCTTTGATTGAAGATTTAAAAAAGCTGACTGCCAGTGAGTGGAAAATTGAGAAAATAATCCCTTTCGATTTTTTTCCCAAAACGAGGCACATTGAACTGCTGACATTCATGACACGAAAATAGGGGCGCACCGGCGTACGCCCCAAAAAATGTTTTTCAAGATCAGGCCATTTTCGGTTTCGCGATCATCGCCAAAATTCCTGAAACGATGAGCAGAAAAGATCCTACCAATGCCTGTGGAGTCATGACCGCTGGCACAATGACCGTCAGCAACATGATCACCCCTGTCACCTTCGGCATTTTAAACACCAGGAAGGAAGAGAGCAGGGAAAGAAATCCCAATCCGAGCAGAGCGTAAGCGGCGTTATGGGTTTTCTTGATTTTTCCCATCAGGTCATCTGGTATTTTTTGTCCCTCGGGCATTTGGGAAGACATTTTCTCAATCTGGGCGAAGGTGTCTTTATACTTGTTAAAATCACTCAACCATTTCGCACCCAAACCGACTGTGAGGAGCGAACCTATAATCCCTATCATCAGGATGGCAACTTTCATATTAATTCTCCTTTCTATTTCATTGAACCGACACTCATATTCTACCGGTTTTTAAAAATTGCCACAAAACGTTTTCTTCAGGTAAGAAGCTGCTTTAATCAAGGTTTGTAAGCTTTTGTATAAACCAGCTGAAGCCTGAGCAGATTATTTTACTTTTAAATTTGGAAAAATTGCGTCACGAAGGTAGGTTTCATCCGTAAGGTTTATCAGTTCCATCAGAAAAATCTTCAATAAGGTTCTTGAGCTCGATGATTCCTGATTGCCGATCTGAGATTCTTCCATCGACGGGGTGATTTTTATGATTCGAAATTCGTTTGTTTTTATTTTTTTTGTTTTTATTTTTTCACTTTGGATAACTGATGATCTTGTTGGACAGGAGAGTAGAGATGTTCAACTAAAAGTGGCTCCCGATTTTCTGGCAAAAATTTGTACTCCGCCGATATTCAAAAATCAAAAGGTGATCTGGAAAGGGATAAAAGACAAAAGAATCCAGAAAGAGCTTGGGATTGAAACTCTTCGAAATAAAAATCCCTCTTTTATTGTTTCAAAACCTTCTCTTGAAACTGTTTTCAATGAAACGTTGAAAAATCTCTTTACGAAATGTGGAATGAATTTGAGTGATCGTGAAGGGGAGGTCGAGCTCAGCGGTGAAATCGAAGAGTTTTATGCGACGACCGATAAAAAACTGATCACGGCAAAAGGAAGCGGTAAAAGCACGCTTCATTTTTATATGATTCGTCCGAGCCGCAAAAAAACGATCGAAATAGGATATCAGCTTGAATCCAAAAAAACGCGTGACAAAAAATTGACCCAACTTGAACAGATGTTGAACGAGCTTTTTATAAAAACGCTTGAGCAAATCCCGAACATGAAGCAGTTTCAGGAGAGTGAATGACGTAATCATCCATCAGGGAGAATTGAAAATGGGAACTTATTTGAAGGCAATCAAGAAACAGGACTTGGTCGAAGGGGGAGGGGTGGAGGTTTCTATCGAGGGAAAATCGATTGCGGTTTTCAAGATCAATGAAAATATTTACGCCATCGATAATCTCTGCCCCCATCGTGGAGGTGCTTTGGCGGAAGGAGACCTTAAGGGGACCTGCGTCAGCTGCCCATGGCATGCGTGGGAGTTCGATGTTACCACCGGGTGTAATCCCGAGAATTCAGAAATCAGCGTAAGAAAATATAATGTCAAAATGGAGGGGGAAGATCTTTTGATCGAAATCTGAGAAGTTTAGTGTTCTTTGCCGTTTTTTCCGACTTGCATTTCACTGGTTTCTTTTCCGGCAGACAGTTCGTTCAGGTTGATTTCTACCACCCCTTTTCGTCTCATCTTGTTCAATTTTTGGACAAGCTCCCGCTCGATCGTTGCAGGTTGGTTTCCGGAGAAAGCCTCCTCAAGATCTCTTTGAAATCCCCCTTTTCCGTAAAAGTCTGGAAATAGAATCAGTTTTCCTTCATTCAGGATCACCTGTTTGTAGGTGATGTTGACCGGAACCTCTTGTTGCAGTTTCACATAAAAACTTTGTCCCCGATTTTTTGAATAACGGGTCAGGAGAGATTCGTCGTTTTTTTCCGAATAGCGTTTCTGGATTTCCCAGGCGAGCTCTTTTGCATCGTCATTGCGCATCCGAATGCAGGCGTGGGAAGCGGCATGGCCGATGCTTCTCGGTTTGTTTGTTCCATGGATACGAACCCCATTTTCCATCATCATCTTTACCGGTCCCAACGGATTGTTCGGTCCTGGAGGGGTT
This sequence comes from uncultured Pseudomonadota bacterium, assembly GCA_964609335.1. Taxonomy (GTDB): domain Bacteria; phylum UBA10199; class UBA10199; order JADFYH01; family JADFYH01; genus CAZSRQ01. The sequence continues at coordinate 18,445 of CAZSRQ010000029.1, read as the reverse complement.
TCTTTTGCATCTTTCGCCCAATCGCTGTCGGGAGGAAGCCACCACGGGTTCCAGATGATTTGCGAGATATTGAATGGCTGGATCGGGGTCGGGTATTTTCCCATTCCGATGGCAACCGAATAGGTTTTATAAAGTTTGCCATCAATATAAAGCTCAAGTTTTGTCGATGGGAGATTGATATTGATGGAGACATTTTCGTGGGGTTGAATCGAAAAGGAGTCTGTTTCATTTGCTGTTGAAAAAGATTCCTTCTCCTGATTCTCTTTTGCGAGAAGAAAAGATGGAAAGAAAATTCCGACAAGCGCGAATAAAAAAACGGACAACAAAAAATATTTAAGATGATTTTTTTTCATAGTGACCTCCTCCACCGGGGGAGAATTTGCCTGCTTTCCAATCATGGTAGGGAGATTGGATAAAAATGAGAAGTGGGTATTTTTAGGAAAAATAGATGGACAGCAGCTTTGCTGTCTTATTAATTTTTCACTCAATCACTCTTTCTGGGTCATTATTTTCCAGATTAAGTCATTCGACTTCATCGTGTGGCAAAACCGGAAATCCTTTCTCTGCTTTTCACTTCGTTGATTCATCTTCTATATTGCCTTAAAGTGGGCAATGCCGGCTTTTCAAACCGGTTTGACCGATTCGGCAAGAACGATTTTATCTGGATAACTCCCCCCTTTTTATTATCGGTTTCCAGGGGGGAAGGGTTGTGGGTTTTTAGAGGGTTAGTTCAAATATTTTTTATATTATAGGGAGGTAACTATCGTGAATAACTGACTTTTGGGTTTAGAGCTGTTTTTCCTCTCTTGACAGAAAACCATTCTCTCATTTATAAGATCGCGGATCAGTTTGGGTTTATCTTCAATATAAATATTTATAACCTGTTGAAATTAAAGTGGACTTATTTTCTATCACATTTATAGTTGTTTACTTCGCCATTCTCGGCGTGCTCGCCATTTTCGGGCTGCATCGCTATTACATGACCTATCTTTATTTCCGGTTCAAAGATAGAAAGATTACAAATCCTCCTGCATTCGAATCGATTGAAGATCTTCCTTTTGTGACGATTCAACTCCCACTCTATAATGAAAAATATGTCATTCCGCGACTCGTTCAGGCGGTTTGCTCTTTAGACTATCCTCGGGACCGGTTTGAGATTCAGGTTTTGGATGACTCAACCGATGAGACAACCGCTACCGCCAGCAGAATTGTCCAAAATTATGCGAAAAAGGGATTTTCCATTCAGCTTCTCCATCGAACTAACCGGGAAGGATATAAGGCTGGAGCACTTCAAGAAGGATTGAAGGTTGCAAAGGGAAATCTGGTTGCGATTTTTGATGCAGACTTTGTCCCCAATTCCGATTTTCTAAAAAAGCTGGTTCCCCATTTTGTTTCCGATAAAAAAGTCGGAATGGTTCAGGCACGATGGGGGCATATCAATCAAGATTATTCTCTTCTCACCAAGGCACAATCGGTATTTTTAGATGGTCATTTCATGATCGAGCATGCGGGCAGAAATCGTTCCGGCCGCTATTTCAACTTTAACGGAACAGCCGGAATGTGGCGTCGGGAGTGTATTGAAGATGCCGGTGGATGGCAGCATGATACATTGACTGAAGATCTCGATCTTTCGTATCGCGCGCAGATGAAAGGTTGGCAGTTTGTTTTTCTTCCAGAGGTGGTGACTCCTGCTGAGTTACCGGTTGAGGTCAATGCCTTCAAGGCTCAACAGCATCGATGGGCAAAAGGTTCTATTCAAACCGCCAAGAAGCTCATTCCAGTCATACTGAAGGCCAAAATCCCCTTAAAAATCAAAATCGAAGCGTTATTTCATTTAACAAACAATTTTGCCTATCTATTGATGGTAATTCTCTCTTTGCTCATGCCTTTTTCAATTTATATCCGATATCAGTTGGGTTGGATGCACTCTTTCTATATCGATTTACCTCTTTTTCTTTCTGCCACTTTTTCGGTGACCTTTTTCTACACCTGTTCTCAAAGAGAGTTGTATCCCGATTGGAAACAGAAGTTGAAAATTATTCCGTTTAATTTGGCTTTGGGAATTGGTTTGTCCGTCAATAATGCCAAGGCGGTAATCGAGGCTATTTTCAATTATAATACCGAGTTTAAGAGAACTCCGAAGTATGCGATCGAGAAGAAATCCGATGAGTGGAAAAACAAGAATTATACAAATCAGTTTAATTGGGTCACTTTCGTAGAGCTTTTTTTGGGGATCTATTTTTCTTTTACCCTGAGTTATGTGATCGAACAGCAGATTATCATCTCTATTCCATTTATGGTTCTTTTCCAGATCGGCTATTTTTATATCGCCTTGATGGCTCTGTTTCAGTCTCGCTCTCTGATCCCTTTGGCTGCAAAACAGCAAACTACCCTTTAGAATATTCTTTTCCTGTTTTAATACAATCCGCTCATAAAATGATTGACACTCATTTTGTGAAGAGATTATATTTTAAAAGCTTTTAATTCCAATTTCTTATATTGAAGCTTTAATTTGAATCGAAAGGGGATTCGTGAAAAAATCTTACGAAGTCTCTATTTTAAACCAAAAAATCACCATTAAATCAGATGCAGACGAAAGATATATTCAAAAGGTTGCTGATTACGTCAATAAGAAGATTTACGACATAGTGAACAATACGAAAAGTGTTTCGACCCTGAATGTGGCTATTTTGACTGCTCTTAATTTGGCAGATGATCTTTTTAAGCTTAACGATATGAAAAAAGAGAAGAATTTGTTGGTTGAAAAGAAAATAAAAAATATTCTTTCCCTGATTGAAGATAAAATTTAGGCAACGACTCAGGTATCCAATAAAGTCCAGGCGAAATGAAGTGAGTTTTCGCTGAAAGAAATTGAAGTGACAAAGAGTAAAATTGTTTTATTTGAAATTGAAAAGAATTCCCTGCCTAGTTCGTGGTTGGGTGTTTTAGTTTTAGAACCTATAGATTGGACCTCGGGGGTCCTCACTTATTGTGGTGTGCAGGTCTTTCGCTGAAAAGCGAAGGAAAGCCTAAAGCAGTAACAGGATTCCCACTTAATTTGAAGGTTCAAATCTCAACATCCACACGGCTGAAGGGTGGGGTTTTTATATTCTTACTTGCTTGTCCAATTTGATTTGCCGTATCTATGGCAAATCAAATGGATAGCAAAGAGTGGTTTTACAGTTTCGGTATCCATAAAACGACAAGGTATCTTTAGAATTTTTTCAAAATTTAAGGAGGATTGAAAGGTAAGAGAAGTGGTAGGCCAGACTGAGTGGTGGTGAAAAGTTTAAAGTTTTTATTCGTTTTGAAAGAGTAACTCTTTGAAGATTAATGTTTTTATCAGGTTTTTTATTTATATTTTATAAACTTTAATTTTTATCTTTGGGTATATTAGGAAATCATGATTTTTTGCTTATTTTGATTCAATGACGATTTGTTTTTTGTCGATCTCTTCCTGATTTACCTAAAATTTTACTCTTCGACTTTAGTCTTTTCACTTTTGATTCCCTTCTCTTTTTTCATTTCAATCATTTAAAAGTGTCTGATTCAATTTCATCGATTAAATCTGAAATTCGTTCTCGCATGAGAAAAAGATTGGGCGAGGTCGATATTGCTTTTGTAAAAAAGAGCAGTTTTGAAGCCCAGAATGCCATTCTTCAATCTCCCATTTTTGAAGATGCCGATTCTGTGGCCCTTTATTATTCTTATCAAAATGAGGTTGAAACCTCGTCTCTTTTTGAGGCATCCCAAAAGCAGGGGAAAAAAATTGCTTATCCCAAAATATTGAAATCTGAAAATTCGATGCAGTTTTTTTGGGTCAACTCGCTTTCAGAGTTTGCCCCTTCCGAGTTGGGTCCCTGCGAACCAAAAGACCAGGTTCAATTACCAATGGCAGAGCTTTCGCGGATAGATCTGATGGTAATCCCGGCGCTTGCCTTTGATTTAAGGGGATGGAGAATCGGACGGGGAAAAGGGTTTTATGATCGAACGTTAAAAAAATTTTCCGGGGTTCGGGTCGGTTTGGCTTATTCATTTCAACTGATTGAAAGTGTACCTCATGAAATAGAAATGGATGAACCTGTGCATTGGTTGGCCACTGAAAATGGCTTAACCCCCATCAACTAACTGTATCAGTCGCAAAATATCCAGAGGAGGAGTCACCGTGGAGAGTCCAATTATTATTCTAGCATCGGTCATAGGAATTGCCGTCGGAATATTGATCGGTTTTATGATCCGAAAGAAAATAGCCGAATCAAAAATCAAGGGGGCCGAACAACAGGCGAATCAAATCCTTGAAGAGGGAAAAAAGAAGATCGAAAATCTCAAAAAAGAGGCGGAGCTTGAGGTGCGCGATCAGCGTCTGCAGGCAAAATCCCAAATCGAGGAGGAGATCAGAAATCGCAAACAGGAAGTGTTGAGTTTAGAGAAACGGCTCAACCAAAAAGAGGAAAATCTCGACAGAAAAGTTGAATCGCTTGAAAGCCGTGAACAGGAAGTTCTCAGGCGTTCAAAACAGTTGGAGTCAAAAGAGACCGAGCTGAAAGGGGCGGAAGGAAAATACCAGGCTCTTTTGGAGGAGGGAAAAAAGACCCTGGAAAAAGTGGCAGGGATGACCGGCGAAGAGGCGAAAAAGAAACTGACCGATCTGATGCTCGAAGAGGCGAAAACAGATGCCGGCAAGCTGATTCGAAGAATTGAAGAAGAGGCGAAAAATGAAGCCGATAAAAAAAGCAGAAAAATTATTACCCAGGCACTCGAAAGAATTTCGGGAGAATGGGTCGCTGAAAAGACGATTACTGTGGTGAATCTTCCGAATGACGAAATGAAAGGGAGAATCATTGGTAGAGAAGGAAGAAATATTCGAACGATTGAGCAGATGACCGGTGTCGATCTGATCATCGATGATACCCCCAATGCGGTTATTTTATCGACCTATAATCCGGTTCGACGGGAAGTTGCCAGAATTGTTCTCGAACGTCTGATCCAGGATGGAAGAATTCATCCGAGTCGTATTGAAGAGATGGTTGAGAAGGTGAGTCGTGAAATCGATCAGCAGATCAAAGAAGCGGGCGAAGCGGCTGTTTTTGAATTGGGAATCCACGGAATTCATCCAGAGCTGGTCAAACTTTTGGGAATGCTGAAGTTTAGAACCAGCTTTGCGCAAAATGTTTTGACCCATTGTATCGAAGTCGGTTTTCTTTGCGGAATGATGGCGGCCGAGTTGGGAATGAATGAAAAACTGGCAAGACGTGCCGGTCTTTTACATGACGTTGGCAAGGCGGTTAGTCACGAAGTAGAAGGATCCCACGCCATTATCGGAGCGGACTTTGCCAAAAAATATGGAGAAGATCCGCGGGTGGTCCACGCGATTGCAGCGCATCATGAAGATGTCCCGCAAGAAACCGCTTTGGCTCATCTGGTCGATGCCGCCGATGCATTATCCGGCGCAAGACCTGGGGCAAGAAGTGAAGTTTTAGAATCCTATATTAAACGGGTCGAAGATCTTGAAAAAATTGCGACCTCTTTCCCTGGAGTTGGAAAAGCATTTGCGATTCAGGCTGGTCGAGAAATTCGGGTGATGGTTGAAAACGAATCGATTGATGATGACAAGGCGGCGATGATTTCGAGAGATATTGCCCGCAGAATTGAAGATGAGTTGACTTATCCGGGGCAGATAAAAGTGACGGTCATTCGAGAGTTGCGGGCAGTGGAGTATGCGAAATAATTAAAATCAGTATACAGAATACAGGAGACAGAAATCAGAAAAAGATGTTTTTTTCTTTTATTTTTTTATTCTGTCTCCTGATTTCTGTCTCCTGTATTCTGCTTTATGAACATCCTCTTTATCGGTGACATTTTCGGAGATGCGGGAAGAGAAGCGGTGAAGAGGCTTGTTCCAAAGCTCCGTTCTTCCCTGAAAATCGATTTTGTCATCGCGAATTGTGAGAATGTGGTGAATGGGCTCGGAGTGAATCCGAAAGCGGCCGAAGAACTTTTTGAGGCGAAGATCGATGTTCTCACCTCTGGAAATCATATTTATCATTTTAAAGAAATTTTTCCATACATTCAGGGGAATCCCCGACTTTTGAAACCGTTGAATTATTTGGCGACCACTCCCGGGCGTGGCAGTTGGGTGGGAGAAGTGTATGCCGGAATTCGGGTTGCGGTGATCAATCTGATCGGGCAGGTTTTTATGGCTCCTGCCGATAGCCCCTTTGCGGCGGTTGATCGGGAGTTGAACAATCTTCGCGGGCAATATGATATTGCGATTGTCGATATGCATGCGGAAACAACGAGTGAAAAAATGGCGATGGGAAGATATCTGGATGGACGGGTCGCTGCGGTTCTCGGAACTCATACGCATGTCCCGACCGCCGATGAAACCATTTTTCCGGGCGGCACTGCCTATATTAGTGATGTCGGAATGAGTGGGCCTTATGATTCTGTGATCGGGATGGATAAAGAGATTGTCATTCAAAAATATACCACCGGAATTCCGGTTCGCTATCAACCTGCAAAGCAGGATGCACGCTTGTCGGCCGTTCTAGTTGAAGTGGAAGAGAGTAATGGAAAGGCAAAGTCGATTCAACGAATTCAGGAGAGAGTTTCATGAAAGCGGTTTCTGAACAGCTGGAGTTGATCAAACGGGGTGCAGTCGAAATTATTTCTGAGGCGGAGCTTGAAAAAAAACTGCTCACGCAAAAGCCGCTTCGAATCAAGGCAGGCTTTGATCCAACCGCGTCGGATCTGCATTTGGGGCATACCGTCCTTCTTCAAAAATTAAAACATTTTCAGGATTTGGGTCATCAGGTCATTTTTCTGATTGGCGATTTTACGGCGTTGATTGGTGATCCTTCCGGTCGAATGTCTACCCGTCCTATGCTGACACTTCCCCAGATTCGAGAGAATGCAAAAACCTATGAAGCGCAAGTTTTTAAAGTGCTTGATAAAAACAAGACGGAGATTCGTTACAACAGCGAATGGCTTGAAAAAATGAATATGGTTCAATGGGCAGATTTGGCCTCCAAGCAAACGACTGCGAGACTTTTGGAGCGGGCTGATTTTCAGAAAAGAATGGCAGAACATAAATCAATTTCTCTACTCGAGTTTTATTATCCTCTTTTTCAGGCTTATGATTCGTTTGTGTTGAAGGCCGATGTTGAAATTGGTGGGAACGATCAAACCTTTAACTTGTTGATGGGACGGACGATTCAGAGTGCATACGATCAGTCTCCACAGGTGGTCTTGACTCTTCCGCTTTTGGAGGGGACAGACGGCATTCAGAAAATGAGCAAGTCTTACGGAAATTACATCGGGATTACCGAATCTCCCACCGAGATGTTCGGGAAAATGATGCGTCTCTCCGATGAGTTGATGTGGAGATATTACGAACTGTTGAGCGATCGATCTTCTTCTGAAATCTCTTCCCTCAAACAGAAAGTGAAAGAGGGGAGTTATCATCCCAAGCAGGCAAAGATTGATCTTGCGAAGGAGATGGTTGCGCGTTTCCACTCCGCCCATGAAGCAAATCATGCGGAAGGGGAATTTGAAAAGGTTTTTAAAATGAAAGAGGTTCCGGAGGAGATTGAAGAGGTGGTTTTGAAGGGATCCACCGGCAAAAAAACGCTCGTCCAGCTTTTGACTGAAACACATTTAACTCCGAGCAATTCAGATGCAAAACGAATGATTGCGCAAGATGCAGTCAGTCTGAATGGATCCAAAGTTTCTGACATCAAATTCGAAATTGAAATGCAGGGAGAATATCTTTTGAAAGTCGGAAAACGGAAATTCAAAAAGGTGAGGTTTGTTTGAGCTTTTTTCTTGTTTTCGTCTGTTGACGGCAAAAGAACAGTTGAAGTAAACCGGTAACGGTTAGGCGAATTCATCCGTTCATTTAAAGGTGGTGATATGAGTCAAAATGCGGTGGTAGAAACGAAACTCAGCCAGTTTGCATTAACTTATCGAGGAAAAGTCCGTGATATTTATGAAATTGATGGAAAACTTTTGATTGTTACCACCGATCGAATTTCAGCCTTCGATTATGTTTTACCGACGCCGGTTCCCAACAAGGGAAAAGTTTTGACCGAGCTTTCGGTTTATTGGTTTAAACAGACCGAGTTGATTCTTCCGAATCATCTGATTTCTACCGATATTTCTCCCTATGTTGCGAATGAGACCGAACGGGAAATGTTGGCCGGTCGGAGTATGGTGGTGAAAAAAGTCGAACGGCTTCCGGTGGAAGCGATTGTTCGGGGATATATCACCGGGAGTGCCTGGAAAGATTATCAAAAAAATGAAGAGGTGAATGGATTGAAACTTTCCTCCGGCCTTCACGATGGAGATCGCCTTCCCGAGCCCATTTTTACCCCGACCACAAAAGCTGAGCTTGGAGAACATGATGCTCCGCTGACGTTTGATCAGGTCATTGAAAAAATCGGAAAACGTTGGGCGGAAGAGATGAGGGAAATCTCCATTCGAATTTTTGATTCTGCGAGTCGGAAAGCAGAGAGCAAAGGGCTTTTGCTGGCTGATACCAAAATGGAGTTTGGAATTTTGAATGACAAATTAATTTTGATTGATGAACTATTAACCCCCGATTCTTCCCGTTTCTGGCTCGCGGCAGAATATCAGCCCGGAAAAGCATTGAATCCGTGGGACAAGCAGCTAGTCAGAGATTATTTGTTAAAGTCTGATTGGGACAGAAAAAGCCATCCACCTGCTTTGCCCGAAGAGATTGTGAAAGAAACCTTGCATCGTTATCAGACAATTGCTGAAAAGTTAATGTCCTAACTAAAGTTAAGAGTTGGGAGTTAGCGGTTTGGAGTTTATAGACTCTTGACCCCTAACTCCCGACTCCCGACTCCTAACTAAAAATGATTCCACGTTATTCACGCGCTGAGATGACAAACATTTGGACGGATGAAGCAAGATTCCAAAAGTGGCTGGAGATTGAAGTTGCCGCCTGTGAAGCCTGGGCAAAGCTTGGAGTGATTCCAGCTTCTGCTGTCGCCAAAATCAGATCGAGGGCGAAATTTTCAACCCAAAGAATTCTCGATCTGGAAAAAATTGTGAAACATGATGTGATTGCTTTTGTAAGTTCGGTTGCCGAATCGGTCGGGAAAGAGGGGAGATATCTGCATCTCGGCCTGACTTCCTCCGATGTTCTCGATACCGCTTTAGCAGCTCAGTTAAAAGATGCCGGATTATTGATCCGAAAAGATCTCCAACAGTTGTTGGCAGTCATTCGAAAAAAGGCATTTCAGTATAAAAACACTCCCCAAATCGGAAGAAGCCACGGAATTCATGCCGAGCCGATCACCTTTGGGCTTAAGTTTGCCGTCTGGTATGAAGAGATGAAACGACAACTGGCTCGTCTCGATGAAGCGATTGAAACGATTAGTTACGGAAAAATTTCAGGGGCAGTCGGAACATTTGCCAATATCGATCCACGAATTGAAGCGTACGTCTGCAAAAAAATGGGATTGAAACCGGCCCCAGTTTCCACTCAAATAATTCAACGTGATCGCCATGCCCATTTTTTCACAACTCTTGCTTTGATTGCCTCTTCGGTTGAAAAGATTGCGACAGAAATTCGTCATCTTCAGCGAACAGAGGTTTTGGAGGCGGAAGAGTTTTTTAGTGAAGGGCAAAAGGGATCTTCCGCGATGCCGCACAAGCGAAATCCGATTCTCTCGGAAAATCTTTGTGGATTGGCAAGAATCGTCCGCTCCAACTCGATCGCTGCGATGGAAAATGTTGCACTTTGGCATGAACGGGATATTTCGCACTCCTCGGTTGAACGGGTGATTGGCCCCGATAGTACGATTCTGGTTGATTTCATGCTTCATCGATTGATCGGCCTGTTAGAAAAGCTGGTTGTTTATCCTGAAAACATGATGAAAAATCTGAATCAGTTGAAAGGGCTTGCCTATTCCCAGCAAATTCTTTTAGAGCTGGTAAAAAAGGGATTAACGCGAGAAGAGGGATATAAAATTGTCCAAAGAAATGCGATGAGAGCGTGGCGATCCGGAAAAGAGTTCAAAGAAGAGATCTGGAGTGATCCGGAAATTCAAAGTTATTTTTCCAAGGCTGAAATCGATCGACACTTCAACCTTTCGCATCATTTAAAACAGGTCGATACGATTTTCAAAAGGGTATTCAAAAAATGAAAGCACGAATCTATGTTACCTTGAAAAAAGGGGTTCTCGATCCGCAGGGAAAAGCGATTCAACATTCGCTCGGTTCGCTTGGATATAAAAATATCAATGAAGTGAGAGTTGGAAAATTTTTTGAAATAGAAACCACAGAAAAAATTTCAGAAACACAATTAAATGAAATGGCGGAAAAACTTCTCTCCAATAGGGTGATTGAAGATTACAAGATTGAAATCAATGAATAAATTCTCCACTAAAAATTTTTTATTTCTTTTGTTTCTTTTTTTTCCTCTTTTTATTTCATTTCGTTCTGTTCATGCCGAAGATGTTTTGCAGCATCCTGAAATTGTAAAAGTTCAAGAGTTTAATCCTCGAAAAGGTTTTTTTCTTTCTTGGGGACCTCTTTTTGGCGGAGAGTTGAGAGTATTAGAGCAGTTTGTGGCAGGGGCAGAATTGAGATTTGGCGGAGGAATTACTGAAAAAACGCTTCTCTATTCTGAAACCGCTTTTATGTATACGAATCATCAAGAGCTCGACTATTTCACTGTTCTTGAGCAGGTGAAAGTTCAGCATTTTGTTTATCATGAGTTATATTTCAACTTTGGAGTCGGAATTGCGGTGGGGAATATTGCTCCAATCAGTGCTCCGACCACATCGGCAACCAAAATCGGGGTCAGTTCATCAGTTCAGTTGGGATATGAGTTTCGAATGACAAAAAAATTTGCAGTTAGTCCTGAAGTGGGGCTTTATTATCATCATCTGGGTGAGTCGCAAGATTTTATTTCACCGATGGTCGATCTGAATATAAGTTGGTATTTTTAGACTTTTATGTACCCTTTTCATTTTATACTTTTTCCGATTCTTTTTATTCTCCTTTCAGGGACTATTTTCTGGGTTTGGGTTCTCATTGATTGTCTTACGAATGAGCCAAATAGCACTGATCCAAAAAACAACAACTCGAAAATCCTCTGGGTATTGGTGATCACTTTGACACATTGGATTGGTGCAATTATTTATGTTTTGGTTCGGCGTCCTCAAAGAATTAAAGAGGTCGGACGTTAAGTTGTAAGAGATTACGACTTTAAATAGTCATCTTAAATTTTTCAAAAAAATTATGAAATTCGGCATTGTCGTATTCCCCGGCTCCAACTGTGATCAAGACTGTTTTTATTTCGTCAAAAACGTTTTGAAGCAGGAAGCTTTTTACATCTGGCACAAAGAGACTCATCTTCCAAAGGTTGATTGTGTAATTCTCCCCGGCGGTTTTTCTTACGGAGATTATCTTCGCTGTGGTGCGATTGCCAGATTTTCTCCGATCCTGAAAGAAATCGTCCAATTCGCCAATCAGGGAGGAGCGGTGGTTGGAATCTGCAACGGCTTTCAAATTCTGACTGAGTCTCATCTTCTCCCCGGCGCGCTTCTGCGAAATAAAAATCTTCATTTCATCTGTAAAAATGTTTTTTTAAGAGTCGAAAGCGATCGTTCGGTTTTTACCAAAAATATTTCTCTCAATACAGTTTTGAAAATGCCGATTGCTCACGGAGATGGAAATTATTTTATTGATGCTGATGGACTGAAATCGCTTCAAGATCATCAGCAGATTGTTTTGCGATATTCGAACGAAAAAGGGGAAGTAAGTGCCGAAAGCAATCCGAACGGTTCCCTCGAAAATATCGCCGGAATCTGTAATCAACAGGGAAACGTTTTGGGACTGATGCCTCATCCTGAAAGAATCGCTGAACTTCTTCTCGGTGGCGAAGATGGAAAAAAGTTGTTCGAAGGTTGGATATAGTCTGGTTACCAACTCCTGGGACATTATTTCATGTAACTGGGACATGGTGAGCGGAGTCGAACCATCACTTGGGTGTAATTTGGATAATTTTTATGCCTTGGCTCTACATTCTGGAATGCGCGGACAATTCTTACTATACAGGGACAACATCCGCTCCTGAAAGAAGAGTTTTTGAACATCAACAAGGGCTTATGGATTGTTATACGTATGATAAAAGACCTGTAAAACTTGTATTTATTGAAGAGTTCAGATCTTGGCCGGAAGCAATCGAAAGAGAAATGCAGATTAAGCGTTGGAGTCGAAAGAAAAAAGAGGCATTGATAAAAAGGGATTGGGAAGAGTTGAAGCAACTGGCAAAAAGTAAATCAAAGTGATGGTTCGACTCCGCTCACCATGTCCCAGTAGATCAATTTAAATATGACTATTCATCAAATTACCCCGCAAATCGTGGCTGATCATGGGCTGAAAGAAGAGGAGTATCAAAAAATACTTTCTTTATTAGGCCGGGAACCAAACTTCACCGAGCTTGGGATCTTTTCAGCGATGTGGTCGGAGCATTGCAGCTATAAATCATCCAAAATTCATTTAAGAAAACTTCCCACCCAAGGGAAACAGATTCTCCAGGGCCCTGGCGAAAATGCGGGAGTCGTCGATATCGGAGATGGCCTCGCCGTTGCTTTCAAGATGGAGTCACATAATCACCCTTCTTTCATTGAACCTTATCAAGGGGCTGCCACCGGAGTCGGTGGAATTCTTCGCGATGTTTTTACGATGGGGGCTCGTCCGATCGCCAATCTGAATTCTCTTCGTTTCGGGGAAGCCAACGATCCAAAAACAAGATTTCTGGTGAATGGGGTCGTCGGTGGAATTTCCGGTTATGGTAATTGTGTCGGAGTTCCTACCGTCGCCGGAGAAGTCTACTTTGATGCCTGTTACAACCAAAATATTTTGGTGAATGCAATGACGGTTGGACTGATTCGGCCGGGAGAAAAGCTTCTGAAGGGGATTGCAGCAGGAGTTGGAAATCCGGTGATCTATGTCGGCTCAAAAACCGGTCGGGATGGAATTCATGGTGCCACGATGTCGAGCAGTGAATTTGATGACTCCACTGAAGAAAAGCGACCGACGGTTCAGGTGGGGGATCCGTTTACGGAAAAACTGCTCCTCGAAGCGTGCCTCGAATTGATGAAAAAAGATTATCTGGTTGGAATCCAAGATATGGGAGCCGCAGGGCTCACCTCTTCTTCTTTTGAAATGGCGGCAAGAGCTGGAACCGGAATCGATCTTAATTTAGATGAAGTCCCGACCCGTGAGCAAAAAATGACCGCTTATGAGCTGATGCTCTCTGAGTCCCAAGAAAGAATGTTGCTCGTCGTGCAAAAAGGGTTTGAAGAAGAGGCAAAAAAGATTTTTGAAAAATGGGATCTCGATGCCGCTGTCGTTGGGTTGGTCACCGATAGCAAAAGAGTTCGAATTACTCATCATGGAGAAATCGTGGCTGATCTTCCGATTGATCCGCTGGTCAATCAGGCGCCGATCTATGAAAGGGAGATGAAAGAACCTGAATATATTTCGAAATTAAATCAGTTAGATTTGACGCCTGTCATCCCTGTGAAGACAGGGATCTCCCGCGTACACTTGGGGGACTCCTGTCTTCACAGGGATGACAACAGTTTTAATTCCATCCTACAAACTCTCCTCTCCAGCCCTAACCTTTCTTCTCGCCGCTGGGTTTGGGAGCAATATGATCACATGGTCATGACCAATACTGTTGTTCTTCCAGGCTCTGACGCAGCAGTTCTACGCATTAAAGGGACTAATAAAGGAATCGCTGTTAAAGTCGATTGCAACTCACGGTATTGTTATCTGAATCCCCGCCAAGGGGCCAAAATTGCGGTTGCCGAGGCGGCAAGAAATGTTGTTTGTGCCGGAGGCAAACCACTCGCCATTACCAATTGTCTCAACTTTGGAAATCCAGAAAAACCGGAAGTGATGTGGCAGTTTAAAGAGGCGGTCGAGGGAATTTCAGAAGCTTGTCTCGCCCTTGGTACTCCTGTGACAGGGGGAAATGTCAGCTTTTACAATGAAACGAAGGCAACTCCCGAGGATTCGGGAGGCGCAGTAAACTCGAAGAGTTTGCGGAGTCAAACAGCCGCGATTTATCCAACCCCAACGATCGGAATGGTCGGTGTTTTAGACGATATCTCCTATCAAACGACCCAATTTTTTAAACAGGCGGGCGATCTGATTTTTCTGGTCGGTGAAACTTTTGACGAGTTGGGTGGATCTGAATATTTAAAGTTGATCCATCAAAGAGTCGAAGGGCCGATCCCCAAAATAGATCTGGAAAAAGAAAAACTGACCCAGAATTTTGTGATGCAGGCGATTCGAAAAGGTTTTGTCAAAAGTGCGCACGATCTTTCGGAAGGGGGACTCGCTGTTGCAGTGGCAGAGTGTTGTATGAGCGGCTCAAAAATTTTTGGGGCTGAAATTTCTCTTTCTCTTCCTTTTTGCGCTGATGCGATTCTTTTTGGAGAGAGTCAGAGTCGGGTGATTTTATCAGTCGATCGAAAACATAAAGAAAAAATTCTTGATTTGGCAAAAGCACTCAACTCTCCCATTGAACAGTTGGGTGAAGTGACTGAGAATCCTTTTCTCATTGTTCGTCCTTGGATCAATCTCTCCGTCTCACTCCTTCAAAAAAAATGGGATGAAAGTTTTTCTAAAGAAATGAATCAAAATTAAAAAAAATCTATCCATTGATAGAAAAAATAATTATAATTTGTTCTCACGTTTTCATTCTAGTCTTGAGGGAGGCTCCATTGAAAAAATATTTTTTCTTTCTTGGTTTTTCCATTCTTTTGAATTCAACCACCGCTTTTGCCATCGATGTCTTTGCCTATATTCCCAATATTGGTAGTGATAACGTGTCTGTGATTAATACCGCTACCGATACAGTGGTGGCGACTATATCGGTCGGAGATGAACCGTACGGTGTAGCGATTAGCCCTGATGGGACAAAAGTCTATATAACGAATTTCTCAGCAGCCGGGGCTGGCACTGTTTCCGTGATCGATGCGGTTACTAATACAGTGACGAATACGATTAGCGTGGGAGATGGGCCGAGAGGGGCAGTGGTGAATCCCGCAGGAACCACTCTTTATGTCGCGAATGCTGCAGCAACCACCATTTCAGTGATTAATACCGCAACGAATACAGTGACAGGTACGATTTCTCTCAGCTCTAATCCTTGGGGAGTTACAATCAACCCTCTCGGAACAAAATTATACGCCACACTTTCGAATGCCGGACAACTCGCAGTGGTGAATACTGCAACCAGTGTTGAAACGGACATATCTCTTGCAACCTTGGTAGCGCCGAATGGAGTCGCAATTTTACCAGATGGCTCAAAAGTGTATGCGGGGGGGGGGGTGGCGCAGGTTTTACAAATGCCTATGCCGCTGTGGTCGATACAAGCTCAGAGACTTTGCTCACCAACATTTTAGTGGCATCGGGAATTACAAGTCTGTTTGGGGTGAGCGCAAGCCCTGATGGCAACAAGGTTTATACGACACGACCTTCCGCAGATGAGCTGGTGGTGATCAATCCTTCGACCGATACTGTGACTAATTCTGTTACGGTTGGAGATGCCCCCTATGGGGTCTCTGTGACTCCAGACAGCTCAAAAATTTATGTTGTCAATAGCACCGATGGCACTGTTTCTGTCGTGAATGCTACCACTGAATTAGTCACCGCCACGATTACAGTGGGGAGCAATCCCAGGGCATTAGGTTCTTTTATTACCCCTCTTCCTGGTGTGACTCTTTCTCCATCGACTCTGACCTTTTCTTCCCAAACTGTCGGGACTTCAAGTTCAGCGCAAAGCATCACCTTTTTGAATTCTGGAAATGGGATCTTGTCGATCACCAGCATTGCTGCTTCGGGAGATTTTTCACAGACGAATACTTGCAGCGCTACATTACCTGCCGGAAATTCTTGCACCATTTCAGTGATTTTTACCCCTACAGCTGCTGGATCTAGAAGCGGATCTATTACGGTGACAAGCAATGCCACCAGCTCTCCCAATACTGTTTCTCTTTCAGGGACAGGGGCATCAAGCGGTGGAAATACGGTGACGATTGATGTCCCAACAGGAACAAGCATTCAGGCAAGTAATGCAATACAGGAAATCAGTTTGGTTGGATCTACCAACCTTACCAATCCTTCTTATCTATGGGAGATTGTTTCGACTTCGACGGGAGACCTTTCGAATGCGGGAAGCATCTTAAACTCAACCAGTTCGACAGCGATCTATTTTGTTCCGGCAAATGCACTGACCCAAACAGTCACCCTTCAATTGACCGTCGTTGGAACATCTGATTCTCTGAGTTCTCCACTTTCTGCCGCGACTTCTACTCTGACAACTACGACACAATTAAACATCACCGGAAACCAGGTTGTGGGAGGAGGATGTACCTTTATCGCTACACAAAAAGGATCAGCCACAAAAGCAACTTTGTTCTTTATTTGGTCGGGATTTATTCTTTTTCTCACTTATTTTCGAACTCGCAAGGTTCAGTCGAAAAAAAATTGGTAGAATGCGGCAAGTCTGTTTCCCCCGAGAATCCACCCAGTTTACTTTTCATCGTGTAGAGGCCGATTATTATTTTTCCGAGATTTTCTTATGGTATGTTTTTCCTCTTCATGGGGCGTCAATTGGGCATAGGTATCTACACATCCTATGCAGAGCTGAAGGAGAGGGACTTTGCCAGTTGTTTTAATTGACGGAGATTATAATGTTCCAAGAGCGACAACATCGACAACAACTTTCCCAAACCATCCAACAATGCAGGCGCAGTATGAGGACGGTTGCGCTTCATCTGACGACCCGAAAGGTTTATCAGAACATTTTTAAACTCCACCGCCTTTATAGAATCATCTGCCTGCAACTGCCAGATAACCACACAAGCCATCGCCGCAATCAACAAACGCTTGGCAATCGCTATTCCTCGCTCCTGTTGCCATTCCTCCAATTGCTGACCATGGCTCTTGAGCAATTTAAAAAAACTCTCAATCCGCCATCTCCAATAATAACAACGAGCCAAATGCTCCGTCGTCGCCCACTCAAAAGGAACGTTACTCAACAAGTTCCATTGAGCCAAAACCTTATCTCTACTCGAACGAAGCTCCACAAAAATACAACGAAGTTGCAAAGGCTTGCCTTTAATCTCTCTTTGCTTTCCTTTCACCCTTTTCTGAGCCGATCGATACAAAATCACTTCCGTTTCTGCTACCCACAAATGGGCTCCCTTCCCACGATAAATACCTTCTCCCACATTCCGGAATTGTTTGCGTCGTTGCAGCTGGAAACGAATATCGCTCAACAAATATTTTCCATCTTTCCATTTCACACGACGATCATCGGCCCGAACCAAGTAATGGTACCCTTGAGCATCCCAAGAACGATAGTGGCCTACGGAGTCAGCTTCACGATCAATCACATGCACAATCTCTTTAGACAACTTCCATTCCTTAGCCGCTTCCATGGTAGGCATCAACTGCTCCAGATGCCTTTGTTCCTTTTCATCCAGAGAACGAGTGCTCAAAAAACCAGCGCCTGTTTTCAATTGCATCTCCATGGGAGCCAAAGGAGAACCATCATCGGCGCTCACCAACAAAGAGGTTGTCAGATCATACCCAATATCTTTTTCGTGGGTCACTTCAATCAAATCTTTTTTACTCAGAGAGTCGGAATAACTCAATTTGCACCAGTCATGAACCAGCAAAGTAAACTTCGATTGCAAAGTTTGAGTACAGTTACGACCTACTTCCCGCAGAGGTTCTACCAAAGCAGGCAATGTGATCCGATCATTATTCAAGAAACGCCAGGCTCCTTGAGTTGCAGCAAAGGACGAATGAATACTAGGAAGAGCAGCAATCCCAGGATCCAGTTTAGAAGCACTATGAAGATGCGATTGAACCAACATACAATAACGTCGTTGAAGCCTTTGCTCCAATGACGGTGTTATAATTTTTAGCTCTCTCATCCCCTGGTATTTACACAACTTTCTGAGATGTGTAGATACCTATGGTCAATTGGGGTTGACCATCATTCTTAGAAACGATACATAACCTTCGAATTTAGATCCCCTAACCGACCAGGAAAAATAATTATGTGCGGAATTGTTGGAGTTTATAACCATCCTGAAGCAGCCAAGATTGCCTATTTGGGGCTTTATGCGCTTCAACATCGGGGGCAAGAGTCGGCCGGAATTGTCACCCATGATGGAACCCGTCTCTATTCCCAACGGGAAATGGGGCATGTTGCCGATATTTTTTCTGAAGAAAGCTTCAAAAAACTTCCCGGCTCGAGCGCGATTGGTCATGTTCGCTATTCAACGGCCGGTTCTTCTGAACTCAAAAATTGCCAACCTTTCATTGTCGATTACGCGCGAGGCGGAATTGCCATTGCCCATAACGGAAATCTGGTCAATGC
>CAZSRQ010000028.1:0-21276 GCA_964609335.1 uncultured Pseudomonadota bacterium | reverse complement strand
GATAGGTCACTCTCCAGTCTTAAACTTAAAAAAAATTACAAAAAATCGCGTAACGTGAGTGAATAAAAAAAGGGACAATCATCAAGATCGCCCCTTAGTTTTGTTTGAATATCAGATTTAAGGTAATGGAACTGTAATGAGTGCTCCATAATCCATTCCCGGATTTCTTCCGGTGTTTCCTCCACCGGTTGCGTTTTCTACCGCAGATCTGGTGGCAAGAGGAATCAGTCCACCTAAAACTCCTCCAACCACCGCTCCAGCAATATCAGGGAGAAGAGACCTTACTGGTGTCCACGGTTTGTGCGGTTTCAATCTTTCGATGAGGAGACTTGTTCCTCTTCCGGCAAGCCCGCCTAATCCAAAACCTAGTACTGCGCCACCCGAGTGGGTAAATGCCGGATTTCCAACCCCTAAAACTCCTTGATCGGGGCTCGCCGAACTATCATTTGCAGCGGCCAATAAAACAGAGCCGGTTAAAACAGCGGCAGCTTCAAGTGCGAACGCGCTCCAATGAATTGCGGAAGTTCTTTTGGCTGAGGGGGTAGAAGTAGAGGCTGTTGGAACCAAAGGTACTCCGCTTGGAGGTGGCTCTACTGCGGGAGCTGGAGTAGGAGCGAGTGGTCCCACAAGTGCTGTTTGTCCTGTTGCTGGGGTTTTTCCTGCCGGAGGAACTTTTGTCTCTCCAGGTTTTTCAGTCGGGGCTGGAGGAGCTGAAAGAACCAACGGAACTCCCAAAACTCCTCTCCAAGTTCCAATCGTTGCCGGATAGCTGGAAGCAAAAGTGTGGCCATTTCCGGCAAATGCAATATCTCTAAATTCTTTTGCAGTAGGATCCCAGGCGCGAATGGAACTGTTCGGTTTAGATTCACTTCCCAACAAAATCCGGGCGATACTGATTGCCGCTAAATGAGTCCCTCGTTGATTCATGGTTGCGGTGAGTGGATTGGAATCTCCAGGATTTAGCTGAATCACCAAAGAGGCTACTGAACTGGTCGCTTGTCCGAGATTGACGATGATTTTTCCTTCTTTTGCATCGAATTTAATTCCTTCAGAGACCGCTTTTACCACTCTTTTATAATTTTCTTCTCTCGCTCCTCTCACATACGGGCTTGCATTTAACCAAGACTCCCAATCTGCTCTAACAAAATGATAATTTGGATCAGCCAACTCGGCTGCAACTGAGTTTATAAGGTGCCCGGCAGAACTAATTTGGGCGGTCAAAGAAGCTTTAAAAGCCTCTTCGGGAGATAGGGTAATATAATCAATTCTTCTTTCTTTTGGATTATCTTTGCTTGCAGCCTTTTTCAAAAACTCAAGAGAATCTGCCAATATTTTTCCGGGACCGGTTTGTGTATTTGCGTAAGCAGGCTCTGTTTTTAATCGGCTCAGGCGATCAAACAAAAATTGATAAGGATCAATCGTTTCTTCTTTGGGAGGAGTACCAGCAATCAGTACAGTAACTCCTTTGGCATTTGCTTTGGCAAAATCGTCAAATTTTGATTTTAAGAAATCTAAAGGAGATTCTTTTCCATCGTATGACAATCCAGAAACTGTAGTAGCAACTATTGAGCGAACTAAGGCAGGAATTTCTCCACTCACTGCTTTTGTATCTTTATTTAGAGCCTCACCTACTTTGCTAGCGAGAGTGACTTGAATAATTAATAATTCTACTCTCGCTTTTTGGGCTTGATGATCTGGATCGGTCGCTTTTCCAGCCTGGTCTTTTAAATTTCCCAAAACCTTCAAAACCAAATCTCTCTTATCTGACTGCATCAAGTCGACGGCGATTTCCCGGCCGGCGGTTGGAGATGCTGCACCCAAAACCACAAAGTTGATTACCTTGTCAGAAAGATCAGTTCCCAAAAGTACACCGCTAAGAATTTCTGCTGTTTTTGGTTTTTTTCCGGCTTTATCACTTTTTTCAGGAGTTGTTGGAGCTGTTCCAATCGGTTTTTTCCATGCAGCGACATAACCGACGACATCCCCAAAGCGTTTGGCCATTTCTTCTTTTTTTGCATCGGCCAAGAATTTTTGTCCTTCGGGTGAAACTGTGACTGCTTTCACTTTTCCATCTGCTCCAATATCAAAACTCCCCTTGGCAACTTTACTGGACCCCTTGGGATATTGAACATAATAGGAAAAGCTTTCTTTACAAGTTCCTGCTGCTTTAGCTTTCTTCTCTTTTGGATCTTTTTTTGCCGCGCCTGCTGCTTCCTCTTTTGGAAGACAAGCTTGGGGAAGAGCGGTTGAATAACTGGTAATGACAAGCCCTTGGGCTGCTCCAGCCGCTGGGGGTGTTGGTTTTTCTGCCATAAAAAGTCTCCTCTCAAAGATCCTCTAAAGGGGGGATTTTTAAGGATCTCTAAATTAAATAGTTTATTTTAAATTGACTATAGAAGAGCTCGATTTTTTATAAAAATAGTTGCGTATTTTTTTGGGAAAAAATCATTTTTTTTCTAAAATTTGACGGCTGATAGCAAGTTGGGTTACAGAAACCGAAAATTATGTTTAATCAACTGACTGAAAAATTGGGAAAAGTGCTGGATAAAGTTCGTGGTTATGGCCGGCTGAACGAAAAAAATATCGAAGAGACACTTCGAGAGGTTCGTTTGTCACTTCTTGAAGCGGACGTCAATTTTAAGGTGGTCAAAGAGTTTACCGAGGCAGTTCGTGTGCGCGCTTTAGGCCAAGATGTTCTCGAATCGCTGACTCCCGGACAACAATTCGTTAAAATTGTTCATGAAGAATTAATTAAAGTTTTGGGAGATTCGCAAACTTTAAACCTTTCTTTCAAGCCGCCAGTGATTATCCTTCTTGTTGGTTTGCAAGGTTCAGGAAAGACAACCACGGCAGCAAAATTGGCACTCTATCTAAAAAATAAGCTAAAACGATATCCTTATCTGGTTCCAGCCGATGTCTATCGCCCCGCAGCGATTGAACAATTGAAAATATTGGCGGCAAAGCTTGAAGTTCCTGTTTATCCAACCCGTGAAAAAGATGATCCGGTCAAAGTCGCCAAAGAGGCTAAAAAGTATGCAATCGATCATGGTTACGATACGGTGATTATCGATACGGCAGGTCGTCTTCATATTGATGATCTTTTGATGAAAGAATTGGGGAAAATCCGCTCAAAGGTCGAACCCCAACAGATTATTTTTGTGGCGGATGCGATGACCGGCCAAGAGGCGGTAAATGTTGCAAACCGGTTCAATGAAACGATCCCAATCGATGGAGTGATCCTCACAAAAATGGATGGAGATGCCCGCGGAGGAGCTGCATTATCTCTTCGCCATGTTATAAAAAAACCGATTTACTTCATAGGGATGGGAGAGAAAGTTGAAGAGTTGGAGCCGTTCCATCCCGAACGAATGGCCTCCCGCGTTTTGGGGATGGGGGATATCTTAAGTCTCGTCGAACAGGCCCAAGAAAAGATTGACCTCGAACAGGCAAAAGAGTTAACGACTCGGGTTTTAAAAAAGGGATTTACCCTTTTTGATTTTCAACAACAGCTCTCCCAAATGAAAAAACTGGGGTCCGTTGAAAAGATCGCCGGAATGATCCCCGGAGTCAGCAAATTAAAAGGAGATGTCGATTTTGGAGCCGTTGAAAAAGATCTGAAGAAAAAGGAGGCGATTTTATCCTCCATGACCAAAGAAGAGAGAATTCACCCCAAAATTTTGAATGGAAGCAGAAGATTAATGATTGCCAAAGGGAGTGGAACTGAAGTATCAGACGTCAATCGTTTAATCAAAGAATACGATCAGATGAAAAAAATGATGGATCGTTTGGGAAAATTTGGTTTGATGAAAGGTTTTAAACAGATATCGAGATTTATGAGATAAAAATTTAGAATGATTTCCTCCCCTTAGGGTAAGGGGAGGTTGGGAGGGGTTACGAAAACGGTGCAGGTTTCTAAGTTTCATAACACCCCCTGACCCCCTCTTACCTTAAAGAGGGGGGATTTTCGAAAAAGGAGATGCAATGGTAAGAATCAGAATGGCAAGATTCGGTGCCAAGAAAAAACCGTTTTATAGAATCGTCGTTGCCGATCAAGAATCGAAAAGAGACGGTCGTTTTATTGAAATTGTTGGAACTTATGCCCCCAAAGATCCGACAAAAAAATGCGAATTAAAAAGAGATCGAATCGCCTACTGGATCAGCAAAGGTGCCCAAACCAGTGATACGGTCGGTCAGCTTTTGAAAAAAAATAAAGAAAAAGTCGCTTAATCAGGTTTTTACCTTAAATATTGTTTGTATGGATGGTTGAATTAGGAGGTGTTTTGTGAATTTGAAAGAGTTGGTTACCGAAATGGCGAAAGCTTTAGTAGATAAGCCTGAAGAGGTGATGGTGACCGAAATTGAAGGTGAGCAAACCACAGTCATTGAGTTGAAAGTTGCCAAAGAAGATTTGGGTAAAGTGATCGGAAAAGAGGGAAGAACTGCAAGAGCCTTACGAACCATTCTTGGAGCTGCTTCAACCAAAATCCGCAAAAGATCTGTTTTAGAAATCATTGAGTAAAACAACCTCTCATTTCATGGAAACTGATTTCATCCCGGTAGGAAAAATTCTTTCTGCTTGGGGGGTTCGTGGGGGAGTAAAATTTCTTCTTTATAATTTGGAATCTAAAGCTTTAGAAAAAACCCGCCAACTTTATGTCAAGGCGGGTTTTTTGTTTGAACCGCTCTTGATTACGTCTCTTCAAAAGCAGGGAAAATTTCTGGTTGTTTATTTTGAAGGATATCATTCCCCCGAAGCGGTATTAGAGTTGAAAGGGAAAGAAGCGTTTCTCCCGACTGACAAATTACCCAAAAAAGAAAAAGGGGAGGTTTATATTTTTGAATTGATTGGAATGACGGTTTATTCCTCTCAGGGAGAAAAAATGGGGAGGGTGAAACGGGTTGATAATTATGGAGCTTCTGAAATTTTGGTGGTCGAAAATGAAATGGGTGAAGTTTTAATTCCGATGACTCCGGAGACTTTAAAAGAACTGCATTCTCTTGAGAAAAAAATCGTGATTTGTTTACCCGAAGGTTTACTTTAAAAGTATGGTAAAAGTATTTGATTTGTTGACAATTTTTCCAAAGTTTTTTGACTCTTATCTTTCCCAGAGTCTCGTCCATAAAGCGATTCAAAAAAAGCTGATTGAATGCCGGGTTCACGATTTAAGAAAATGGGCGACTGATAAACATCATACGGTTGATGATGTTCCCTATGGTGGAGGGGCTGGGATGATTTTCAAGCCTGAGCCGCTTTTTGAGGCGATTCAGGAGATTCGCTCCTCCCATAAAAATGGAAAGGTGATTTATCTTTCCTGTCAGGGGAGTTTATTGAACCAGAAAAAGGTGAAAGAGCTTTCCTCGAATTCAGAAGAAATTTTATTTGTTTGCGGACGATATGAAGGGATTGACCAGCGGGTCATCGATGAAGTGATCGATGAGGAGATTTCGATCGGGGATTATGTGTTATCCGGAGGGGAAGTTCCGGCAATCGCAGTCATGGATAGCCTGATTCGCCTCATTCCGGGGGTGATTGGAAAAGCGGTTTCTCTCGAAGAAGAATCTTTTGAGACAGGATTGCTTGAATATCCCCATTATACTCGCCCTGAAATTTTTAGAGATCGACCGGTTCCGGCGGTTTTACTTTCTGGAAATCATTCAGAAATCAGGCGTTGGCGACTCGAAAAAGCGGTGGAGAAAACCGTTCATAAAAGAGCCGATCTTTTGGAGAAACATCCATATTCAGAAGAAATACAAAAAATGATTCATCTGTTTGACAACAAAAAGCGAAGTTGATATGGGTGCCACCCTACTATTCCATCCTTTATTAGGGGGTGGAAAAACGAATTAACAAAATAAGGTGATCTATGAATTTATTACAAAAAATTTGTCGTGATAATTTGCCCCAGGGAAAAATCCCCCATTTTAAAGCGGGAGATGTCGTTCGCGTCTATTGCAAAATCATCGAAGGGGAAAAAGAGCGAATTCAGCTCTTTGAAGGGGTTGTGATCAAAAGACACAACAACGGAATCAGTTCAACTTTTACCGTCCGAAAAGTTTCTTACGGAGTTGGAATTGAAAGAGTTTTTCCGGTTTATTCTACCACTATTGATCGAATAGAGGTTTTAACTTCAGGTCGGGTTCGCCGAGCGAAACTCTATTACTTACGAAATCTTTCAGGTAAAAAAGCAAGAATTACCGAAGTTCAGAAGACGTTTTTGGTAGCTAAACCGGTTGTAGAAGAGGCTTTACCAGCAACTCCAGCGGGTTCATCTGAAACAGTTTGACCTGCTGTCATCCCCGAGTGTTTTGGGGATCCCCCTACTCAATAATTGGATTAGGGAGATTCCCCTGCCTGCCGGCAAGGCACGGTGCTTAAAATCCTGCAGGAATGACAACATTAAAAAACTAAACTTGTGACCGTTCTGAAGTATAGTTTCAAATCTTTCTCTCTTTTCCAATGCATCACTTCAGCTCTCTATTTGAAGTGTCTCCTTCCTTATATGAACAAAAATTAAGGGAAAATAATTTTTCATTGATTGCCGGAACCGATGAGGTGGGGCGTGGTTGTTTGGCAGGTCCGGTGATTGCGGCGGCGGTGATTCTTCCCCATCCTCATTCGATTCAAGGGATCAAAGACTCCAAACTTTTAAAAGCTGAAACACGGGAAAAATTGTATGATCAGATCCGAAGAGTTTCGATTTCTTTTGGGATAGGAATGGTTGAGGTGGAGGAGATCGATCGGGTGAATATTTTTCATGCGTCGTTGGAGGCGATGAGACAGGCGGTGATAAAACTTTCTGTCTCTCCTGATTTTCTTTTGGTCGATGGAATGTATCCGGTTCCAAAATTTTCTCCGCAAAAACCGGTGATCAAGGGAGATCAGCATTGCCAATCGATTGCCGCTGCCTCTATTATTGCCAAAGTGACCCGAGATCGTTTAATGATCGAGCTTGAAAAACAGTATCCTGATTACAGTTTTTCGGTTCACAAAGGTTATCCAACCAAAAAACATCGGGAAGAGATTCAGCAATCGGGGATTTCTCCCATTCATCGAAGGAGTTTCAAGCTTTTATGAAAATTTTTTTACTCTTGATTCCAAAAACGATCTTGTTCCTGCTGATTTTGATCGGAATTATTTTTGTCTTGTTCGGATTGCCTGGCACCTGGATCATTGCCGCAGGAGCTTTTCTCTATTCGATCTTTTTTGATTTCAAACCTGGCTCTTCTGATTTTTGGGTGGTCTTTATTCTGGTGATCGCCGCGATTTTGGGAGAACTGCTTGAATTTGCTGTCAGCATTCTCGGCGGGAAAAAAATGAATGTTTCAACCGGGGCGATTATTGCCTCGATCGCGGGAGGAATTATTGGTGCCATTGTGGGTGTTCCGGTATTTTTGATTGGCTCCTTTTTGGGACTTTTGCTCGGCACATTTCTCGGGGCATTTGTTTATGAGCTGATGATGACTCAGAAGTTGGGGATCGCACTCCAATCCGCTTCCGGGGTTTTTTTCTCGCGAGTGATTGCAACCTTTATGAAAACTTCCGTGGCGATAGGAATGGGAGTTTATATCGGGCTTAAATTGTTTTAGCCTGTTTTCTTTTTTCGGACTGTTTTTTTGGCTTTTTCAAAATCTTCCCATACAAGATCTGTGGCTTTTAATCCCAAAAGAAATTCCCCTTCAAAGCCGAGAGAAGCAAGAATTTCTGGTCCGGTAAGAATCAGATTTTTAAAAATCGTTCGATGGGAAAAAGGGAAGAGATGTTGAAAAGATTTTACCTGATCTTCATAGATCGGATGCTGCATCGCATTTTTCTTGAAAACCGAAAAATCAGATTCTTCTAATGGAAAAAGGAAATCGGAATTGTCTTCAACTTTTTGTTTTGGAAAACTGAGAGAGATTCGCCCATCACTGAATGGAATCAATTGATGAAGATAGGTGGTAATTTCCTGGTGAATCGATTCGAAGAACGATTCTTCTTTTTCCAAGGCATTGGATTCGAGCAAATAGGTGACGTTCAAGGTTCTTTTTTCAAAGTTGTCGTTTTCCTCTTTGGAAGGATGATAAAGATGAAGATGAAAAAAATTTGATCCGAGAAGCGGCTGATTGGGATCTTTCACAAACAAGACGTTGTTTTTCATTCCGACAGGAATCACATCGGCATCAATTTCATATTGAATGCTGAACCTCGAATATTTCGGCTTTATTTTTCTGAGAGTCCATTTGAACCATCGTCCGAACAACGTTTGCGGAATTGAGGAGGATATTTGATGACTCGGCTGGTTCCAAAGCAGGGTACGACATCCAATAAAACCTTCAAAGCCGCCCAATTTGATCCCTTTGACTTTTCTTTTTTCGAGCAGGATATTTTCAAGCTTTACGTCGTTTCGGATATTTCCAGAAAACGATTCTATTTTATTCAGGAACAGTTTTTTGAGTTGTCCGATCCCCCCTTTTAAATCAAACAAAACGCTGTTTTCATTCGCCAGCAGTTTCGCGAGAGGATAGGAAAAAGGGGTGTTGGAGTGGAAATTGCTCAAGAATTTCAGTTGCGCTTCAATAAAAGAGCTGACCTCTCCGTTCAAATTAAAGGTTTGCAACCAATCAGACATGGTCAGATTCAAATGGTTTTCCCTGATAAATTTTGAAAAACGGAAACGGGCCATCACTCCACGGGGAAGAATGAGATCTTGAAGTTCTTGGCTGTTGAGCGAATGATCGAGTTCGTCGAGGCTTAGATAAAAAGATCGAATCGAATCGGCCTGATCGGAGAACTCTCTTTTTAGTTCACGATAAAAACTGTTTCGTTGGATGGTGACATCAATCCGATTCTTCGGAAGAACCACCTGATAAGGGGTTTCGTAGCGATGGACAATTCCGAGTTCGGAGTCGGCAATGGCGAGTCTTCCCAAAATAGTTTTAAAAAGTTTGCTTCCCAGATGGGAAATCAGGTTTGGCTGGATATTTTTTTCTTTTGTTTCGACATCCTGGTCAGGATTCAAAACGGTGACAGACAATCCTCTCTTCGCCAAAAAAGCGCCGGTGATCAAACCGCTTAATTCAGAGCCTACAATCAGAATGTCACAGACTTTATCGGACATGATTTTTTAACGAAAATGAAAGGTGAAATTCCCCAACGCAGCCAGAAATACCAACGCCGAAGATTGTGAGTTGCCTCGAATTAAACCGATACTTCGAAATTCGGTTTCTATCCCGAAAGAAACCCAATGATTGATATAAAAATCGCTTCCCAAAGCGACATTCGCCCCCAGCCCAACCCCGCCCGAATTATCATGAAGACGCCCATCGGTTAAAACACTTAATCCCAATCCGGCACTGACATACGGGTCAATTTTATGTTCTTGTGAAAAGAAATAGAATTTCAATTTTACATCCGGAACATTGAGCAGAAGTATTCCGGTATCCCCTTGAGATCCCCCTTTTCCATCATAATCAAAAACGGAAAGGGCAGTTTCGATTCCCCAATGCTGATTGAAACGATATTCGAAGGAAATACCCCCGCCGGCTCCCGGATCAAGATCGGGGAAAGTATTCACCAATTGAAAACTTCCGCCACCAAATCCGCCGACTGCGATCGTTGGGCGAGCCGATGATTCGGAAGAAAAAAGGATGAGTAAAAAAAACAAGATAATGCTGAATATTTTTTTCATTTTATAAATTTCCTGTAGGGGCGAATCTTGTGTTCGCCCTGACTGCGTGGTTCATCGCTAATGTTTTTGATCATTGCCAACATTTTTAGGGCGAATACGAGATTCGCCCCTTAATTAATACTTTTCTCCCCTTGATTTCAACCCGATTGTCGCTGATCCATTGTAAAACCTTGATATAAAGTTGATGCTCTTTCTCATGAACTTTTTCGGTCAGACTTTCAAGAGTGTCGTCATTTTCAATGCAAATGGTTTCTTGCGCAAGAATCGGACCGGTATCGCACCCTTCGTCGACGAGATGAATCGTACATCCGGTCACTTTGACAGGATATTCATACGCCTGTTTGACTGCTTCTTTACCAGGAAAAGCGGGAAGCAGGGAAGGATGGATATTGAGAATCCGCTCGGAATATTCCTGGATGAAGAAGGGGGAAAGAAGTCGCATGAAACCGGCAAGCACAATCCAATCAACTTTTTTACTCTGAAGATTTTTGATCATTTCCTCTTCAAAGGATTTTTTGTCCGGATGGTTTTTTCTCTCGATCAGCCGAAAGGGCAGATGATGTTTTTCAGCACGTTTGAGGGCATACGCATTGGGCTGATCGGAAAGAACGATTTCAATCGAGGCATCCAACTGTTTGTTTTCAATCGCGTCAATGATCGCCTGAAGATTGGTTCCATTTCCTGAAGCGAGTATTCCGATTCGAAGAGGCATAAGATAAACTTTCCTCTTGATAAGAGGTGGTTAATGGACAAAAGAAATCGACGGTTGATGCTCATTCCGTTCCAATATTTCTCCAATCTCAAACGCTTTTTCTCCCAAAGAATTCAAACGAGAAATGATTTTTTGGGTATCTGATTTTTCAACGATGAGGAGAAGTCCGATGCCACAATTAAAAACTCGGAGCATCTCTTCCTCTTCAAGCGAACCTGCTTCCTGAAGAAGGGTGAAAATCGGCAATTTTTCCCACGAGTTTTTTTGAATCACAGCCCGACAATTTTTCGGAAAAACACGGGGGGGATTTTCAAGAAGTCCGCCGCCGGTGATATGGGCAATCCCGTAAATCGGAAATTCTTTTTTAAGTGCCAGAACAGGATTCACATAGACTTTCGTGGGAGCCAAAAGGGCTTCTCCAAGCGGAATCTTTAAAGGAGAGTAAATCTGATCGAGTTTCAAATTTTTGTCCTGAATGATTTTTCTGACCAGTGAAAATCCGTTCGAATGAACCCCGCTGGAAGAAAGCCCGATCATGCTTTGCCCGGGTCTTACTTGGGTTCCATCAATCATTTTGCTTTCGTCCACCACCCCAACCGTAAAGCCTGCAAGATCAAAGTCATTATTTTGATAAAGACCGGGCATTTCAGCGGTTTCACCCCCCAAAAGGGCGCACTGAATCGATTGAAGGCTTTGCGTGATCCCTTTGACCACTTCGACAGCAACTTCTGGATTCAGTTTTCCGGTTGCGAAATAGTCCAAAAAGAAGAGCGGTTCGGCTCCAACGCAGAGCAGATCGTTCACACACATGGCGACCAAATCCTGGCCGATTCCGAGATAGCTTTTCTGTTCGATCGCCAGTTTCAGTTTGGTGCCAACCCCGTCGGTCGTACTGACCAGAATCGGGTTTTCAATCTGCAGATTTTTGAGGGAAAAAAGACCGGCAAACCCGCCAATAGACGATAAAACCCCCGGGCGATCTGTTTTTTTTATGAGTGGTTTGATCTGGTCGACAAATTGATTGCCGACGGTAATATCAACGCCAGCCTCTTTATAAGTGTGGGGTTTCATAAGGATTTCGAAAGTAGCGGAAGGGGTTGAGATTGTCAATCGTGGTTCCTCCGATTGGGAGAAAATGATCCTGTAGGGGCGATCCAGAGATGTTCTTTGAATAAAATCAGGTAAGGGGAGTGAGCTAACAAAATTGGTAACTACTCAGGTATTCAAATTGTTGTCATTCCCGCAGGCTTTTAAGCGGGAATCCTGATCCAATTATTGAGTAGGGGGATCCCCGATAAAAACACTCGGGGATGACAATCCTCTGAGATGACCTGAGTAGTTACCAAAATTGTTAAACAAAGTTAAAATAGAAGATGACACTTTCTCTCAACTTAAGCTAAAATTCAGAGAGTAAGAAGTTTTTCAAATCCCCCACAACACACAGTCAATACAAGATTTGAGCTTTTCCAGCTTGAGTAAAACTCTCTCGGCTAAGAAGGGTTGAAAATTATGATGGGGGGAAAAAAGCAACTGAAGAAAAAACAGCTCAAACTCCCTTCCGCCTTGACTCCATCCAAACTGAAAAACCTGCTTCAGATCGTTGAACGGGCAAAATATATCTGGGAATCGACCTTTGACGCGATTCTGAATCCGGTGATGATTGTCGACAAGGAATATATCATTCAAAGAGCGAATGTTGCCTTGGCCGAGGTGATTCAGCAGGATGTTAGAAAGCTGATCGGAAAAGCCTGTTACAAGGTTTTCGCAAACCGTGAATCTCCCTGCGGCGGATGTCCACTCCACCTTACGTTAAACACCAAAAAACCGACCCTTTCACGAATCCAGAAATTTTCCGATGATCGGGAATATCAGGCGGCAAGCTATCCGCTCAAGGGGAAGAGAAGTGATCTCGATCTTTATATTGTTCAATATCATGACATTCGCGAGGAAAGAAATCTTCAGGCAAGATTGATCCAATCGGAAAAAATGGCGGCGATGGGGACTTTGGCGGGAGGGGTGGCGCATGAAATCAACAATCCGCTCAGTGCCATTCTCGCCTTCGCCCAACTGGCGCTCAAGCAGGTGACAAAAGATTCTCAGGTCTACCAGGATATAAAAGAGATCGAAATTTCGGCACTTCGTTGCAAAAAGATTGTCGAGAATGTTCTTGAATTTTCCAGACCTTCCTATTTCGAGGAAAAATCAGAACTGAATTTGAAATCGCTTTTTGAAAAAGTGTCTCCCCTTTTGAAACTGCAGGTGAAAGAGGCGGGGGTCCAGCTGGAAACCGAATTTGCCGATTCTCTTCCGAAGATTTTTGGAAACAGCAATCAGCTGGAACAGGTTTTTTTGAATCTGATCAGCAATGCGTGCCATGCGCTTTTGCGGGGAGGAAAAATAAGGATCAGCACCTATCCCCAGGATGCCTGCTGGATCCGGATCGATTTTTCCGACAACGGTTCCGGAATCAAGAAAGAGTATTTGTCGAAGGTTTTTGATCCGTTTTTTACCACCAAAAAATCGGGAGTCGGTACCGGATTGGGGCTTTCGATTGTCTACAATATCATCCAGGAGCATGGAGGATGGATTGAGGTTGAAAGTACCGAAAATCAGGGAACTATTTTCAGGATTTTTTTGCCGATTTTGAAATCGGCAGAAGAACAGGATTTTTGCGTAGGGGTGACCCATGGCATCCCTCCGACGATGGATCCATTCACTGAAAAATCAAAAGCCCAACAATAAATCTATGAAACATAAAATATTGATCATCGACGATGAACCCCAGATTTTAAGAGCACTCGAGAGGTTTTTGGGAGAACTCGGATTTCAGGTCAACTCGGTTGGAAGTTTTGAGGAAGCGTTGTCCATCTCCGGAAAAAATTATTTTGATGCAGCGCTGATTGACTTAAAACTGGGAGATAAAAATGGGGTCGATCTGCTGACCCAACTGAAAAAAAATCAGCCGGACATGGTCTGCATTTTGATGACCGGCTATGGAACTATCGACTCCGCGGTTCAGGCGATCAAAAAAGGGGCGTTTCATTATCTGATGAAACCATTCCAACTCGAAGATCTGGAAAACCTTCTCAAACAAGCATTAGAGAGCAGTCAGGTTAAAAGGGAAAATTTGTTCTTAAAAGAACAGGCGCACGGAAAATACAAGGTGAAAAATTTTATCGGCGTTTCCCAACCGATCAAGGAGATTTATTCCCTGATCGAAAAAGTTTCGAATACCGATTCGAATATCCTGGTTTTGGGAGAATCCGGAACCGGGAAGGAGCTGGTGGCCAAAGCGATCCATTACAACTCTCAGAGAGCGACAAAGCCTTTGGTGACAGTCAATTGCGGGGCGATCCCGGAGGATCTTTTGGAGTCTGAACTGTTTGGACATGTGAAAGGGGCGTTTACCGGAGCGGTGAATACCAAGCCTGGCCGCTTTGCAATGGCGGATGAAGGAACGGTTTTCCTCGACGAAATCGGGGAGATGTCGATGAAGCTGCAGGTGAAGATCCTCCGGATTCTGCAGGAAAGAAAGTTTGAACCGGTCGGATCAAATCATACCTATGAGGTCGACGTCCGAATTATTGCGGCGACAAATCGAAACCTGGAAGAAGCGGTGAAGAAAGGTCATTTCCGCGAAGATCTTTATTACCGGTTGAATGTGATTCCGATTCAACTCCCTCCGCTTCGGGAAAGAAAAAGCGATATTCCGTTGTTGATTGATCATTTCTTGAACCGGTTTTCGGAAGAAAACCAGAAGCCGAAATTGGGCATCAGTTCTGAAGCGATGGAAATTTTCAAAAAATATCCCTGGCCTGGAAATATTCGCGAACTTGAAAACGTGATCGAACGGTTGGCAATTTTGAAGAGGGAAGGGGAGATCACACAGCAGGATGTGACCGAGCGGTTGAATCCTGTCTCCGGTTCCCTGAACAGCGATTCACTTCTTTCAGAATCGTTGGTCGATTTCAAGGATAGAATCGACGAATTCGAGAACAGGCTTATTTTAAAAGCCCTTGAGCAGACCGGATGGAATAAAAACCGGGCTGCAAAACTTTTGAGGTTGAATCGAACGACACTGGTTGAAAAAATAAAAAAACGTCAGCTGGAAAAAACCAAAGGCGTTGTGATGGATGAATAATCGGTAATCAGTTTTTTCTGATTACGGATCACTCAAACTCATGACCATATTTCTATGAGCCGCGAACTTAATCTGTTGATTGTCGATGATGAACCTTCCGTTGTAAAATTTTTCGAACGTCTCGCCCGGCAGGATAAACTTTCCTATTCAATCGCCGACAAGGGGGAAAAGGCGATTGAGACCCTAAGAAAAACGCAGGTCGATCTGGTTCTTTTGGACATTCATCTTCCCGAAATGAACGGGTTTCAGGTTTTGGAATATGTCAAAAATCATCTCCCCGAAACAGAGGTGGTGGTGATTACCGGACGGGCAAAAGTCGAAGATGCGGTCAGGGCCTTGAAAATGGGGGCGTTTGATTATCTCACAAAACCGTTTGAACAGATTGATGCGATCAGCAGTTGTATCAAAGAGGCGATTGGAAAAGTGGAGTTGAAAAGAAAGATGAAAAGTTTTGATCCTGAAAAACTGGTCCGGGAAAGTTTTGAGGGATTGATCGGTTCGGCAAAACCGATGCTCGAGGTTTATCAGACGATCGATCACTTAAGTGAATCGAATGCCTCGGTTCTGATTCTGGGAGAATCTGGAACCGGCAAAGAGCTTCTCGCCCGGGCGATTTACAAAACCAGTCCCCGAAAAACAAAACCTTTTGTCGTGATCAACTGCAGTGCCATTCCTGAAACGCTGATGGAATCTGAACTGTTTGGACATGTCAAAGGGGCGTTTACCGGAGCGACCCAGGACAAGCGTGGTCTATTTGAAGAGGCGGATGGTGGAACCGTTTTTCTGGATGAGATCGGGGAAATTCCCCTCTCGATTCAGGTGAAGCTTTTGAGAATTTTGCAGGAGAAGGAAATTCGTCTGGTTGGTGGTTCAGATACCCGTCGGGTAGATGTTCGGGTGATTGCGGCCACTCATCGGAATCTTCACGAGATGATCAAAAAGGGGGAATTTCGCGAAGATCTCTATTATCGTCTGAATGTGATTTCCGTTCATCTTCCTGCCTTGCGGGAGAGAAGTGGTGATATTCCGCTATTGGCCCATTTTTTTCTGAGACGATTTGCCGACAAGATGAAAAAACCGGTCAAAGAGATTTCATTTGAGGCGATGCAGATGCTTCAAAATTATACCTGGGTTGGCAATGTGAGAGAGCTGGAAAATGCGATTGAAAGAAGTGTGGTCTTGAGTCAGGGAGCATCGATTGAAACCAAAGATCTCCCCTCCAAACTGGTTTCGAAAAACTATTATCTTCCGGATCCTGCCGAGGTGAAAATTTCCCAGTCGACTTATCAGGCGGCGAAAGAGAGGGCAATTTCCCTTTTCAACAAAAACTATTTAAGACACTTGCTTCAGGAAACCCATGGGAATATATCTATTGCCAGCGTGAAGGCCGGAATGGATCGAAGCAATCTGAAGAAGATTCTCCGAAAATACGAGATTGATTTGAAAGAATTTAGAAGAAATGCTTCCTGATGAATTCCTGCCTCGTTTGTTTCACGCAATTTTTTTAATAGATCTCTTGCGTAAATCCAAATTGATGGTTCGACTACGCTCACCATGTCCCGCTTTTACCCAATTGGGACACCCTGAGCTTGCTCGCCTTGCTGAAGCTTCCGCGAAGCAGGTCGAAGGGTCATTTTGGATGATTTACGCAAGAGATCTAATTTTAAATTCCCAAAACAGATTCCCTCCCCAAAGGAGAGGGGGATATATCCTATGAATCCAAAAAACATCCATCTTGTGATTCTCGCCGGTGGCAGCGGCACACGCCTCTGGCCACTCTCGAGACAAAATCTTCCCAAACAGTTTTTGAAGATCGGATCTTCGGTTTCTTTGGTAAGAGAAACGGCTGATCGTTTGAATTCGCTGGTTTCCATCGATCAACTGTGGATTGTCTGCGGAGAATCTCACCAGTCAGAAATGAAGAAACATTTCCCAGAATTGAATGATGAGCAGATTCTGCTCGAACCGTGTGCAAGAAATACGGCGGCGGCAATTGCCTTGGCAGCAAAGAGTTTGAGAAGAAAAAATCCTGAAGCGGTGATGGTGGTTTTGCCTGCCGATCATAAAATCAAAAACCTGAACCATCCCTTTGAAAAGCTGATTACCGACGGGGTTGAGTTTGCCGTCCAAAAAAAATGTTTGATGACCTTGGGAATTCGTCCTTCTTATGCGGCAACCGGTTATGGATACATTTTAAAAGGGGAGAGATCTGCCCATTCTGCGAGCCATATTTTCAAGGTAGACCGCTTCCAGGAAAAACCGGATTTGAAGACGGCTGATTTTTATCTCAAAAGCAAAAACTATTTCTGGAACAGTGGAATGTTTATCTGGAAAGCGGACGATTATCTGGAGGCGTATCAACGTTTTCTTCCAAAAGACTCCGAGCTTTTAAATCAGCTTCCGGAGAATCTTGCCAGTGCCGAAGGAAAATCCCGGCTTGAAAAAATCTACTCAAAACTCTCCTCGATTTCAGTCGATTATGCCATTCTCGAAAAATCAGATTCTGTCTATGTTATCGAGGCAGATATCGACTGGGATGATGTCGGCTCTTTGGCCTCTCTGGCAAAATATTTTCCAAACGATTCAAAAAAGAATGCCACCGACGGAGAGGTTGTTTTGCTCGATTCTAAAGAGAATCTCGTTTTATCGGATCAGGGAGTAGTCGCCTGTCTTGGAGTTGAAAATCTGATCGTGATTAAAAACAGAGAGTCGGTGTTGGTTCTTCCAAAAGAGCGTGCAGAAGAGGTGAAAAAAATATTGGAAGAGTTGAAGAGGGAAGGGGATGAAAAATATTTATGAATTCTTTCTCCTTTCTCCACCGATTCAAACAACTTGCAATGGCCGAATGGCGGCAGATGAAACCAGGGCTCGAACGGATTTACCAGGCGTGCGAAAAGCTTGGTCATCCGGAACGCCAGTTTCGATCGATTCA
This sequence comes from uncultured Pseudomonadota bacterium, assembly GCA_964609335.1. GTDB lineage: Bacteria > UBA10199 > UBA10199 > JADFYH01 > JADFYH01 > CAZSRQ01. The sequence goes on along the minus strand of CAZSRQ010000028.1, from coordinate 3,823 downwards.
TATCGCCGGAACGAATGGAAAAGGTTCTGTGACAGCGATGCTGCATTCAATTTTGAACGAGGCTGGATATACCACCGGCCGATTTGTTTCGCCGCATCTGGTGAAGGTGAATGAACGATTTGTGATCGGAAAAGAAGAGATCTCCGATGAAGAGTTGGAGGAAATCCTTCAAAAGATTCACCAGACCGTTCCAATTTTTGTCGAAGATCTCAATCCTGAATCTCCCCCTCTCACCTTTTTTGAAATCTGCACTTTGGTCGCCTTTTTATATTTTGCAAAACAGAAGGTGGATCTTGCGATCATTGAAACGGGACTGGGCGGAAGACTCGATTCTACCAATATTCTCACTCCACTCGTTTCGGTCATCACCGAGATTTCTCTCGATCATACGGAAATTCTCGGACCTGATATTTCGTCGATCGCCCAAGAAAAAGCGGGGATCATCAAATACAAGACTCCGATTGTTTGTGGTTCAACCGATCCAACCGTAAAAAAAATCATTGAAACTATTGCCAAAGAAAAAGAGGCTGATTTTTATGAGGTGACTCCCCCAAAAATTTTGTTGGGTGGTTTTTTCGACTGGAAAAAATATCGCAAACTTCAAACCAATCTTTTGGGATCGCATCAGATTCGAAATGCGAGCATCGCCTTAACCACTTTGGAAGTTCTTTCGGAAAAAGGATATCTCATCCGGGAAAGCTCAATCCAATCCGGATTGATTTCGGTGGCATGGCCGGGAAGGCTCGAATTTTTGTCAACAAACGGCCAACGCTCGATTCCCGTCGTATTATTGGATGGCGCACATAATCCTGCCGGAATGAAAACGGTGGTCGATTTTATCAAAGAATTTAAAGCGGTTAAAAAATGGAAAGTGTTGTTTGGTGCCGTTTCCGGCAAGGCGGTTGAAGAGATGCTCGGCTTGTTGGCTTCAGTGACGGATGAGATTGTGGTTTGTAAAATGGAGAATTCGCGATCGATAAATCCTGAAAAGATGATAAATCCCCAGTTGAAAATTTCATCTCTTTCCGCTTTTGAAACATACAGGAAAATTCTTGAAGAAATAAAGCCGGAGGAGGGTTTGCTAGTGACAGGTTCCCTTTATTTGATCGGGGAAATCAAAGAAAAATTGACGCAGGTTTGACGCAATAGAAAAATTTTATGACGCGTTTTACCGGTTTGAATCAAGAAACAGATTATTCTCGTGATTGGAATGAAGGTGCTCGTGAGGTCTTTTAAACCTCGCTTTTAATTTCTTCCTGCCGCTCACAAAAACAAGCTTATCCTGAGACCAATGTTTACTTCCCCTATATCCCTTATCTGCAAAGTGATCTGACCCCGATTTTCTGGAGTTTTAGAGACTTTGAGAGTCTTTTTCCTATGCGCCAATCCTAACGTCTCATTCAAAAGCTTCTGACATCCTTCAGCATTTTTAAGTATTTTTTAAACCCCTGATTTTCCTGACAACTTTTCAGATTTCCTGCCGATAATAAATACCGTGAATTTCAAGTCACAGCCGGTTTTATGAGCCTGGGATTGAGCTGTTTTAACTATTTGAAATTATTTGTTTTTATTTAAGAAAGAAGTCTGAAAAAAATGCCAAGTAATAAAGAACTGACATTAAGAGATTCGAATCCTTTTGGATCTGCCCTGGATTTGGAGGTCAAAAGCAACCTTTCGGGCGGTGAACATCCGATCGTTTTGTCGAATCCCCCCTCCTCGGAAAACTCTCACCAAGACTCGTTTCAAGGGGGGAGAGCCGCGCTTTTTCATGCGGCTGAAAATCCGGATTCTTTGCCACTTTTGCAGTCGACCTTGAGCGGTTTTGGGCTCGGGGGAGAGGTGGGGGTTGAGAAAGGGTTGTTTGATGCGTTCGGTTTTTTTCGGATGGAGTTTTTGGCCCAAAAAGGGGGAGCGGGCGAAAAGCTGACCGCTGATCTGCTGAATCGGATCGAGCAGTTCCGTCATCACGATGAGAAGATGAGCCGGCTGAATCCGCAAGGGGTTGAAGCGCATACGAGACTTCTTCAGTTTCTAAAATCAAAAACTATTTTTCCACTTTTACCGGAAACGCTTCAACGGGATCTGCTTCGAAGCCCCCGACTCAATCTGGGGTTGAGCGAGCAGGAGCTGAGCGCGGCGGTGAAAGAGCTCGGCTTTGGAAGAGGTTTTTCTCCGGTCGAGGATTCGAAGATTCGGTTCGCGCATTTTTTGAAGGTGAGAGGAGAGGAGTTTCAGGAGAAGGGGAATCTTTGGAACGCCGTTCGCTGTTTTGAAGCGGCACTCGCTCTGAAGGAAGATCGTGCGCTCTATTGGGAAGCGGCCAAGGCGCGAGGGTTGTGGATTGAGAAAGAGTTGGAGAGTCGAGTCTCCGAGAATCCACCGGTTCCCAAATTGAGAGAGAAGATTGCGAAAGAGTATGAAACGGTTTTGATACATCTGGAGAAGGTAAGAGCGTTATCCGATCCGAAAGAGCTGTTTGTGCTGGAGACGATGCAGAGTGAGGAAGCGGTTTACCGCAAGCTTTCTCGGCTCGAACGGCAAGAGAAGAAAACCGATCGTTATGCTGGCCTTTTAAATCAATCGTCTGAGAGCCGTCTCGCGGTTGCGGCCGAGCTTTTTTCAAAAGAGCTGGAAGTTTTCGAGAAGAATAGTCCCCCAAAAACAGAAGAAGAGAAACGATTAGCGAGCGAGGCGTTTGAGAATCTTCAAAGGCTGGAGAGACAGTTCGGAAAATTTGTTCCCCGAAATGAATCGAGAGAGGCGTTGATTCGGGAGGCGTTGCGGGAGAAGATTCGGGCGTTTCGGGAGAGAGTGTTATTCCAAATTCCGGCGGAATCGAGAGAGAATGCGCTGCTCGTTCTATCGACGCTCGAGTTGAATGGGCTCGCCGCTTTTCATGAAATGTACGGTCTCGGAGAAAATCTTTCAGATCTGGAGATTTCGTCGAAGGTAGAAGAGTTTTTACAGAAACATCTCTCGATGCTTCCGGCAGTGCAGTGGGAAAAATGGGTCAAAGAGTTTTTTAAGATCTGTTTGGAGACAACGGTTTCCGCATTGAAGAGATTGACCGGCATCGATCCCTCCGAGATGAAAAAATCGGATTGGGTGTTTGAGTCGACTCTTTCTCCCGAAGCGAACAAGTCGGTGCTGTTTGATCTGCACCGGTTTTATGAGAAGGCGGGAGAATGGTCTCGGCATGTGAATCCGATCACCGGTTACCGGTTGGCAGATCTCGGGAGTGAAAGCATTTCAACGCATGAGCGATTTCAGCAGGAGCTGTCGAGGAATCTGACAGCGATCGAAGTTCCGCTTCAACAGGTTCGGGAAAAAAGCGATCAAAGCTTAAAGAAAGCTTTGGAATCTGGTTCTGCTTTGGAGATTCAAAAAAATCTGTCGGAGATATTCAAGATTGATCATGCGTTGAGAGATGATACGCATCTTTTGGGAACCGCGTTTCAGGTGGCGAATCTTCCCAAAAATCTATCCGATACCGATGCAAAAGTAGCAATCGAGGTCGATCTTTTTGGCGAGTTGGCACTTTTGCGGGATCGGGTTCGAAGAAAAGAGGCGAGATTTTCTGAGGGGGCGAAAGAGTTTTCCGAGCTGACGCTCGAGATGCGCGGAGTAGGAGATCGTCTGGTAGAGATTTATGCGGAAGAGGGAAAAACCTCTGAGGCTCAAAGTCTGATCAGTCGACTGGTTGAGGAGAAGGATCCACAAAGATTTATTTATTTAATGAACGGGGGATTTCGAGAGGAGCTCGATCAGGCGGTGGCGATCGACAAAGATTTTGAAAAGGCGAAAAGAGAGGCAGAAAGTCTTG
>CAZSRQ010000027.1:6814-22357 GCA_964609335.1 uncultured Pseudomonadota bacterium | reverse complement strand
AGCTGATATTGAAAAATCGCAAAATGGTTTGTGGGGATTTGCCATTGTTGGTTCGCAAGATTGAGAAAATTTTTGAACTGATCCGCTCCATCCTCGCTATTCCAGGTTCCAAAGGCGTTGATGAGAGATTGAGGACAACCATCAATCACACAGTCACAAGTAATTCCAGCTGGCTGATTCGGTCCACATTCCGTTGAAAACATAAAATAAATTTTTGGACAATTCGTTCCTCCATCTGCGCATCCATAGGCATATCCATTTCCATTATTATAAAAATCGGAAGTGAGTAACCCATTCAGAAGTGTGGTGTTGAATTGAAACCCCATGCTCTGTCCCGCATTAAGGGAGTTGGGTGTGTTCCAAATGGTTTGATAAGCGGTAGCGGGATTTGCAAGCCAAGCATTGGTGTAAATCGAATTGGGGTAAGCTGGAATCGTCGTTTTTCCTGAAAGCGCATCCGAAGACTTCGCATCGATGTAAACGGTATTGCTGGTAGAAGAAGTAGTAGAGGTGAGGTTATACATCTGTAAATAACCTTCATCGAGTACTCCATCGTTGGCATATCCGGTATAAGCAAAACCTTGACCGATATCTCCCGTCATCCCAACCTTAAGATTAGTGCCATAAGTCGTTTGATAGGTTTTAATCGCACTCAAAGTCGCTTCTGAATTGGGATAGGGGGATCCTTCTGGCTCAAAAATAATTCCGGTGAACTGGGTAGTAATTCCCTGGCCTGTCGCAGCGGCGTTGATATCTTGAGTCCATCGAATTGCTTGTTTTAGAGAACCGCTATAATAATTGGGTGCGACACCGAGAGCCATCCACCAACTTGCTAAACTCGGCGCATCATCGGACATTCCGCTATAAATATCCCAGCGCTCATCATCTCCTGGTTTTACAATTTTATAAAGATAAGGGATTGCATAGACCTCGATGCCGGTTCCTTGCAATTGCCTGAGAATTTCTAAAATGATCGGATTGCCCCCATTTCCTGCAGGATTCATCGAGTCATACCATGGCTCTCCTGCGGCAGCTCCATCTCCATTGATTCGTACGAGCACTTTTCCAAAACTAAAATTGGGATTATCGGTTAAAACTTGAGCGAGCTGATCATAATAAGCAGTGTCGGGTATTGAATTCGTTTCTACCCAGAGTGTCATTGTAAAACCGCCGTCGCTCCCTCCAATTCCGGCGGCGCCACTATTTCCTGTCGATGAGTTCTGAGAGTTATTACAGGCAGTACAAATCAAAGCAGTAAGAGAGAGAAAAAATGAAAAAAGAACCTTCAGAGAAAAAAAAGTTTTCATGAATAGCTCCTTTAATTGTAATGATTTTTTTCAGAGTAACAGTAAAGTTTGGTTTGGAAAAGGATAAATCAATCATTGACCCTACGAAAGGAGAAGAGCTGTTTTACAGAAATTGGTGCCAGGCACGCATAAAAGTTTGCGAAAAATAAAGTGTAATTTTTTAATTTATTTATCTCATCCATCTCTTGATTTTCCCGGCTACTTTTCTCTCTTTCTTCGGTCGGCGATGAGCAGGGCCTTTCTTTTTGGTTCCGTGGCGAAAATCAAAACCGATTTCTTCATCCTCCGTGAAAAGATTTTGATTCATTCTTGAAAGAATTCTTTCGAATTCAGGGGAGCTAAGAGTTGAGCTTCCTGCTTTTTGGGCGGCATCAATAATTTCTCGATCAGAGCTGACGACGACTGCCCCTTCTTTTTTCTGACGGACAAGTTCGATAATTGCTTCGTCCGCGATTTCTCCTCCTTTGGTATAAATCACTTTGACCAGGCCATGTCCTTCTTCAATTCTTTGAGGATTAATACTTCCGGTTGCATCGAAGATCGCTAAAACTCTTTCACCCGAGAAGTTGGCAAACTCTTTTAATCTCAAAATGAAAACCTCTTTTGCTTTTTCATAGGAGATTGATTCAAGTTCAGCCAAATCTTTTGATTGTCGAATAAAATTGAATCCATCGATGATCCAGAGAGAAGACATGGAAGTTCTATACAGGAGTTTTTCCGTTTTGAAAAACGAAAGTAGAATCTGATTTGGAGCTTCTTTTTAGGCATTCGATTACTTTTTGTGCAATTTTTTATGGACAGAAGAATTTTCATTTTTGTAACTCCTCGAAAGGTAAATTTATTTCTATTTTTTTCTGATTGGCATTTCATTTGCTTTTTCTTTTTTGAACTAGACACTCTCAGAATCTGTATGTTAGGCAGCCGAAAAAACGAAAGGACTACTCAATGAAACAGGTGGTGGCAATTATCAAGCCGTTCAAGCTTGACGAGGTGAAAGAAGCACTTCAAGAGGTTGGTATTCAGGGACTCACTGTTTCAGAAGTAAAAGGATTTGGTCGACAGAAGGGGCACACCGAGCTTTATCGCGGTGCTGAGTACGTGGTCGATTTTCTTCCCAAGATTAAACTTGAAATTATTATCAAAGATGAAGATCTGCAAAAAGTAATTGAAGCGATTCAAAAAGGGGCAAAAACCGGCCGCATTGGTGATGGGAAAATCTTCGTCCTGCCGGTAGAAGAAGTGATTCGTATTCGAACCGGAGAAACGGGAAATCCAGCAATTTAGTAAAAATTCTTAATAAAAATGTAGGGGCGACTCTGAAGAGTCCCCCCTGTTGGGCAGGCAAATAGGCCAGCTCCTACAGAAAAATAATAATTAATGAAGGAGTCAAAAATGGCGAAGAGTCCAAAAGAAGTTTTAGGTATGGTGAAAGATCTCAAGGTAGAGTTTATCGACCTGAAGTTCATCGATTTTCCCGGAGTATGGCAACATTTTACGGTTCCAATCTCTGAATTGAGCGAAGCTTCTTTCGAAGAAGGATTTGGGTTTGACGGTTCTTCCATCCGTGGATGGCAGCCGATTCATCATTCGGATATGTTGATTATTCCGGATCCAACGACTGCAGTCATCGATCCTTTCATGCAACATACCACTTTATCGATGATTGTCGATATTGTCGATCCGATCACCAAAGAAGCTTACTCTCGTGATCCAAGAAATATCGCCAAAAAAGCGGAAAAATATTTAAAGACAACCGGAATTGCCGACACCATCTACTTTGGCCCGGAAGCTGAATTCTTTATTTTTGATGATGTCCGATTCGATCAAACGGCAAACTCTGGTTATTACTTTTTAGATTCTGTCGAAGGACGATGGAATTCCGGACGAGAAGAAAAACCAAACCTTGCCTATAAACCACGTTTCAAAGAAGGTTATTTCCCGGTTCCTCCGACCGATAGTTTGCACGATATCCGTTCTGAAATGGTTCTCGAGATGCAGAAGCTCGGAATCCGGGTCGAAGCACAACATCACGAAGTCGCCACCGGCGGACAGTGCGAAATCGATATGCGTTTCACCACTCTTACTAAACAGGCTGATCAATTGATGTGGTACAAATACATCATTAAGAACGTTGCCCGCAAACATAACAAAACCGTTACTTTCATGCCGAAACCACTCTTCAACGACAACGGTTCCGGAATGCATTGTCATCAAAGTCTCTGGAATGGTGAAAAACCGCTTTTTGCCGGAGATCAATACGGCGGATTTTCCCAAATGGGGCTTTGGTACATTGGTGGAATTTTAAAGCATGCTCGTGCTCTCTGCGCATTCACTAATCCAACCACCAATTCTTACCGAAGATTGGTTCCAGGATTTGAAGCTCCCGTGAATCTCGCTTATTCCTCCAGAAACCGAAGCGCCGCGGTTCGTATCCCGATGGTTTCTTCTTCTCCAAAAGCGAAACGTTTGGAATATCGAACTCCAGATCCATCGTGTAACGGCTACATCGCATTTGCCGCGATGCTCATGGCAGGTCTTGATGGAATTCAAAACAAGATCGATCCAGGTAAACCTCTTGATAAAGATATCTACGGATTGTCTCCCGAAGAATTAAGTGAAATCCCAACTGCACCAGGTTCTCTTGAAGAAGCCTTAGATGCGTTAAAGAAAGATCAAGATTTCTTGAAACGGGGAGATGTCTTCACACAAGATGCAATCGATATGTGGCTTGAATATAAAACCAATCATGAAGTGAACCCGATTAAATTACGACCGGTTCCTTATGAGTTTGCCTTGTATTTTGATATTTAATTTTTCTTTCTCCTCCTCTTAAGATTAAGGGGCCAGGCGTCGCCAAAGGCTATGCTCGCCTTGCTGAAGCTCTGGCGAAGCAGGCCGGCGGCGCGAGGTCGGGAGGAGTTGTGAAAAACGTTGTCTATCTCACACGTTCATAACTCCCCCTAACCCGCTCCGTCGCTAAAGCTATAGTGCGTCAGCGACCCTCTTACCTTAAGCGGGGGGACGATTGGTTTTTTTAAAAAGGGTGCTCTTGCCAAGCACCCTTTTTTATTGCATCTGCCTAAATATTGGTCAGCCAATCCTTATTTTACCTGACCTTCCTGTTACATAATTCGAAACATTTTCAGAAGTTATCCGATAATCCTCATTGGTATGATGTTTGCTGAAATCTTATCTCAAGAATTAGGAGATAGATATTATGGGTGAGTCGACAAAAGTTGATTTAACGGTAACGGGAGAAACTGTTCTCGATTGGAGACGTCAGGAGTATGCCGTAGGAACTGACCAACCTACTGATCAAGCAACATTCACAGGCGTAACCTCAGTAGGAGCTACTGTATATTCTCCAACCATAAAAAATGAAGTGGATCTGTCTGCTTCTCTTAAATTTTTAGGAGGGGGAAGTACTCTTTCAGACACCCCTATCACAAGGTCTAGCCGTCTTTTCGGTCATTTTACTCGTCTTGATTACGCTTTATCACGCGCTGATATTTATAAGGATCACTTTGGAGTTTACGAAGCGTATTTAACAGCCAATTTTAAAACTCCTGGGCTTACGGTTTTTGGAGGAATATTTCCTCAAGACTCAAAGGTTTATCCTAATCATTTAAACACTGCTTCCTGTACAGTAAGAGGAGTCACAATCCCCTGTTATATCAGTCAAGGGAATGCTCCGGATAATACTATTTGGACAGATTTATTCACGGCTCATATAGGTCCTGGTGCAGGAGCTGCATGGAAACCCTCTTTTATTAAAGGCTTGGAGCTGAGTCTCATAGCAAGTACTGGAATTCCTCCGATCAATGCTGCTAGCGATGATCCAGATATTCCCTTTGGTAAGAGATGGATTACTACACCTCAAGCTCTTTGGAGCAGTGAAGAATATGAAGTCAGAGGTCTTCCTTCTTCTACCCTTCTTGCTGCTTTTCACTCCCATGATGTTCCTGCTAGTTCACAAAACGATAAAGGAGAGACCGTTTCCCCGACTGACTGTTTTGGGTTTTATCTACGGCAAGTATTTGGACCTCTCCAGATTGCAGGAGGTTATGGACTCAATACGAATAAAATCATGGGACAAGATGTAGCGATTGAAAATCTTACCCAATCAGTAAATCTCGGGCTCCGCTATTCACTTTGGCACGATCGGCTATTCATAAACGGTACTGTCTCATGGATTGGATTTTCTACTCGAGAGAAAAGCTCGATCGTTGAAAATGAAGCGAGAGGGAATGAATATGCTGTCGAAGGTTCTGCAACTGTTGCTGTGATAAAGGGATTAGCTTTATCAGCTGGAGGGAGAGTCTTTATTGCCGATTCAAATGCTCAGGCGGTAGTGGGAGGGGCTCGCCTTCACTCTTCACTCTATGCATCTGCAACCTATACCTATATTTTTTCTTGGGGTGGCGGAGGAAAATAGGAGAGTTATTTATGAAAAATTTTAGATTCATTCTTTTAGCCATCTTTCTTTTCACCGGATTCATTTTCAGCTCATGCGGCGATTCTTCTCTGCAAACAGGCGATGGAGCTGCCGCGCCAACTCCTCCGCCGGGATCAACTCCCCCGCCAGGCGCTATTCCGCCTCCAAAGCCGGAGATTGTTTCTTTTAGCTCTTCGAAAAATTGCATTCGCCCCGGTGAAAATTTTGAGATTGATTGGAAAACAAAAAATTCTGAAGAGGTTTCGATTCAGGGGAATAAAGTCGATCCTTCTGGAAAAGCCTCCTGGAGCGTGACAGAAGAGGGGAATCTTAAGCTCACTGCAAAAAATGGAAATGAAACGGTTTCCCAAGAAATTCCTGTTTATTTAAAAGCATCTTCCATTGGGTATTATCTGTCAAAAGAACCTTACTCCTTTGAACCGGTTCAAATTCTTGCTTCTTCGCTGACTGATTCAAATGTTTTATTGCTTTCGAATGGCCATGTTTTTAGAGGATCGATTCGTCAGAATTTTACAGAAGTTCATCCCAAGGATGGTGTGGCGAACTGGACCGCGTTGGCGATTGATCCGCTCAACCCCTTGATTCTTTATGCAGCAACCACCGGTCGTGTTTATCGCTCTACCGATGGCGGAAAAAGTTGGCCTGGGGTGATTCCTGTCCGCAATTTGGGATCAGATATGGAGGTGCGAACCATTCTTCCGTCACCCTCGACCGCAGGCATTGTCTATATTGGTTTTGCGGGAGGGGCCTATCGGGTTGATTTGAGAACCAGTCCTGGTTCCATGAAACTTTTATCTGACCTGAATGGTCAAGAGGTTCGTCAGATTGCAGAAATCAAAAACAGTGTGGTTGTTGCAACCGCTTCTACCTCGAATCTTTATATTTCCCGCAATTCAGGAGACAACTGGAGTACATTTTCGAATAGTTCGGGAAGTGTCATTAATCTTCTCACAGCCAATGCCGATCATCTCTATGTTGGAGCAAGCTGGGGTGGATTGTATGAGGTAGACCCGACGAAACCTTCCCTGAATCTTGTGCAAAGCTTATCCAATCCAGTTCGGGATATGAGGTTTGATCGGTCGGGAACTCTCTATATGGCGGGGCAAGAGGGGCTTTCAAAATTTGAAAATGGATCCTGGAAAAAACTGGTGATCGATGAAATCAACTGGATTCTCGATTCTTCAACCAGAGAGGTTTTGACTCCACAAGGGTTAATGCAGTTGAATCAGAACACGGTTTATGGGGATGTTTGTCCGAATCAGCCGTAGGGAAAGCTGCGTGGCTGTGTAGGGATATGTCCTTTAAATAAAATAGTGTCATCACTAAATTTATTTAAAAAACTTTCCCTTGATCGAATCAAAAAAATCTTTATTGTGAGTTTCCTGTGATTTCCAAAAAAATAATTTCAGAAATTCAAAAAGTTTGCGGGAAAGATGCGGTTTCTCTTCATCGCCGAGATCAGATTGCCTATTCGCGCGACTGTTCCACTTCTTCCATCATTCAGGCGAGAGAAGGTCATTTTCCCCATCTTCCCGATCTCATTGTCTGGCCGAAAAATTATTCTGAAGTTTCCAGGGTTGTAAAAATCGCCCATAAAAACCGGATTCCGATCATTCCCTATGGCGCAGGCTCCGGAGTTTGCGGTGGTACAACCCCTCTCCAATCAGGCATTATTCTCGATCTGAAAAAACTCGATCAGATTTTATCCATCGATTCAGAGATGCTAACCGTTACGGCGCAAACCGGAATTATGGGAGAAATTTTTGAGCAGAAGTTGCAGCAAAAAGGATTTACTTTGGGACATTTTCCTTCCTCCATTTACACCGCAACGCTCGGGGGGTATCTCGCTTGCAGATCGGCCGGGCAGCTATCCACAAAGTATGGAAAAATTGAGGATATGGTTTTGTCTTTTACGGTTTGTCTGGCCGATGGGAGAATGGTTCGGTTAGGGGAAGAAAGAGAAACAGGGGAAATGGATTTAAAAGAAATATTTTTGGGAAGTGAGGGAACCTTGGGAGTTATCCTTGAGGCGACTCTCAAAATTCATCCAGTTCCTGAATCCCAAAAATATTTTGGAATGACCTTTCCCAGTGTGAATCAGGGGCTGACAGCGATTCGACGTTTTATCCAGAAAGGATATAGGCCGGCGGTCGTTCGACTCTACAACCCGCTTGATTCGCTTTTCTTTTCACTCCATGGAAATTCAGATAAAAAATCTTCTTGGGGAGAATTGACGGAGAAAGTTCCCCAAAGTTTGAAAGATATTTTGAAATTGTTTCATCTGCATTCGTTTCGTTTTTTTCTGTCGAACAGCAAATGGCTGAACCGCTTGATTTATCTTTCGCTTTCAAAATCGTTACTCATTCTCGGTTTTGAAGGAGCCTCCTGGAAGGTAGAATCAGAATTTTCTGAAGTGCTGAAAATTTGTCACTCCGAAAACGGAAAAGATTTGGGGGAAGCGGCCGGATTGCAATGGTTGAAGCATCGCTATGCAGCCGGTTATAAAATGTCTCCGATGCTTGATCAGGGCTGTTTTGCCGACACCATGGAAGTTGCGACCTCCTGGAGCAATCTTGCAAATCTGTATGATTCCGTAAGGAAGGCGATTGGCAAGCATGCGTTGGTGATGGCGCATTTTTCACATGTTTATGAAGAGGGGGCGTCGATCTATTTTACCTTTGGGGCTTATGCCTCCGGAGAAAAGAAAAGCTTAAAACTTCACCGACAAATTTGGGATGATGCGCTGAAAGCTTGTATCGAAGCGGGTGGAACGATTAGTCATCATCACGGAATCGGATATTTGAAACAGGAGGCGTTTCTACAAGAATCCGGTTTTTGGATGGATTGGTTTCAGAAAACGAAAGATTTGCTGGATCCTCATCAGATTTTGAATCCGGGGAAGATGGGGTTGCAGAGTTAAGATTAACGAAGGCTATTGCGGATAAAATAAATTTTCCTGTAGGGGCGAACACAAGGTTCGCCCCTACAGGAGATTAATTGTAATGATAAATCAACTATGTCCCAAATCGACGAAATATCCCAGTTGGTCACGGCAGATACTGATACGAAAATTTCATCGCTTGAAGAGAGACTGAATCTTCAGGGATTTACCCTTGGCTATTTTCATCCACCGAAAAATGAGTTTTTGGTCGAAGAGGTTTTGTCGAGAAAACTTCCCAATCTTTATTCTCTTTTGTATGGTGAATTGAAAGATTTAGTCGTAGCGATTGGTTTACAAAAAAACGAATTGAATTTGCAGACGAAAGTGGCACCGAGGCAGGCGACCGGGCCAAGCTGGAAAAATTTTCTTTTGGGATCCGGCAAAAGCTTGGGAGTTTTTTATCAGGCGGTTTTTAAAATTTTTCCGCTTCCGACTGAAATAATTTATTCGGTTATCGGTTTTTCAAGTTTAGAAGGGTGTTATCGTTTTGAACGAGAGTTGAGAAGAAACGAATTGATTCCGGCCTGTTTTCAACGGTTTTCAAAATCGAAATTAAAAAGAAGATTTTTGTCTTTGAAAGATTCCATTTTACTCATTTTAGAATGGAGAGGTTTTTATCCACTCATTGATTCAATGCTGACTCAATTCGATGTTTGTATCGGAAAAAAGTATTCGCATGAACGAATCGAAGATTTTAAAGAGAAAAAACATCTTTCGAAAATTTTGCGTGAGAGTCTTCCTGAAATAGGATGGGGAGGAGTTCGAGTAGGCTCTTCGGATCGGGAATCTTTGAAGTTGAAAAAAGAGTTGGTGGATTTTTTAAAATAAATATTCCCCCTCTTTAAGATAAGAGCGGGTTAGGGGGAGATATGAACGTGCGAGGTAATGTGCCACTTTTCATATCCCCTCCCAACCTCGCGCCGTCGGCCTGCTTCGCCAGAGCTTCAGCAAGGCGAGCATAGCCTTTGGCGACGCTGACCCCTTATCTTAAGGGGAGGAGGACAGAGTCAAGTATTCTATGTCTTCTATCCCAGTCGAAAAAACTGCTGATTATTGCACCTATTGTCCGAAGATGTGCCATTTCTCCTGTCCCGTGGCCGAGACAGAAAAAAATGAGGCGTATACTCCGTGGGGAAAACAGCAGACAGCCAAGTTGATCCGCGAAGAAAAAATTCCACTCAATGCTGAAAATGCGCTTTCCGCCTACAAATGCTTGACCTGTCGATCTTCCACCCGCTTTTGTGATCATGAAATTGTGGTGGCTGATTCACTTCAGCAGATTCGTGAAAAAGCGGTTGAAAATAAAGTCGCTCCAGATTCTGTTCAGAAATTTGAAGAAAAATTCAGGAAGCAGAACAATCCCTACGAAGTAGATCTGCAGGCAAGGGTGTTGAAGGTTTTGCCGCCTGATTTGAAAAAGAACAAAGGAGAGGTGCTTTTTTTTCCGACCTGTCATCTCGCCTCCTCTGAAGATCTGTTGAAAAAAACTTTCAGTCTTTTCAAAAAACTGAAAGTTGATTTCCTGAAAGTGTTTGATGATTCGATTCAGTGTTGCGGTTATTCGCTCTCGGTTCTGGGATTCAAGAAAGAATTTCAGGAGCTTGCCGAGATTCAATATCATGCACTGAAATCGGCAAAAACAATTGTGGTCGGCTCTCCCGAGTGTGCCTGGTCGTTGAAAGAGGTTTATCCCTCAATCGGTTTGAATTTGAAAAGTGAGATTCTCACTTTGCCAGAATTTGTGGCGGGACGACTGAAAGGCTTTGCCTTCCACTCAAAAGCGGAAACAAAGCAAAAATATTTTTATCATGATTCCTGTTATATGGGGAGATATTTGGGGCAATATGAAGCGCCGAGAGAAATTCTTGAGATGATCACCGGTTTTGCTCCCCAAGAGTTTTCGTGCAACAAAGAAAAAGGGCTCTGTTCCGGAGCGGGCGGAGGTTATCCAATCATTTCCCCAGAGGCTGCGAACAAAATTCCCGAAGAACATTTTAAAGAGATGAAAGAGAAAGAGGTAAAAACGATTGTGACTGCCTGTCCGCAAGCTTATTCACATTTTAAAAAAACAGGGAAAGAAATCGTGGTGAAGGATTTTATTTCGTTTATTGAAGAGAGTTTGTTGCCGTAAAAGTGGTAGGAAAGAAGGTTCAAGCTTTGTGATCCTACTTTTGTGTTTTAATTTTCATTTGTGGTCAGCGCCCCGGCCCAAAACTTGAACCTTCTTTCCTACCACTTTTATATTGAGGCTTTTGGTAATGGAAAATTATGCAAAATGAAATGCCACTTTTAATCGTCAATCCCATCTCCGGAAAAGGTCGGGCTCGGGTTTTATGGCCGTTGATTTCCGCAAAGATGAAAAGTTTGTTCGGCCGTTTTGAGCCGATTTTTACCCGTTCGAGTACCGATGCGATTGAACAAGCGAGGCAGGCGGTTGAGTGTGGTTTTCGTCATCTGATTGCGGTGGGGGGAGATGGAACGGTTCATGAAGTGGTGAACGGAATTTTTCTCGCGAATGCGAAAGATCGGGCCGAAGTGAGGCTGGGAATCATTCCGATGGGGAGTGGGGATGATTTTGTGAAAAGTCTGAAGATTCCGATTAGCCCGATGGATGCGATCGACCGATTGAAATCCGACAAGAGCGTGTTGGTTGATATCGGAAAGGTCAGTTATCGGGGAAACAACGGAGAAAATGAAACCCGTTATTTTACCAACATTGCCGATTTTGGTTTGGGAGGTGAGGTGATGCGAAAAGTGAACAACTCTAGCAAGCCTCTCGGCTGCCGTCTCACATATCTCTATTATGCGACGCAATCGTTTTTGACCTATAAAGCGGTTCCGATCGTGATTAAAACCGATGATCAGACTTATCGTTTTTCCGAGGTGATTTTGGGAATTATTGCCAACGGGAAATATTTTGCGAACGGTTTGTGTGTTTCACCGAATGCAAGTCTCGAAGATGGGCGTTTTCAGGTGATTGTCATTGAGAAGCTCGGACTTAGCCGATTTTTGAAAATGGTTCCACGCCTTTATCAGGGAAAATGGATTGAGGCAAAAGGGGTCACCCGTTTTACCACTTCCAAATTAACCGTTGAGTCGCGTCAGCCAAAACCGGTCTTTATCGAAGCGGATGGAGAGCAGCCTGGTTCATTGCCGGCGACTTTTGAAATCATGCCAAAATCGTTGCACATTTCTGTGTAAAGCTCGCTGTAGAACAAACTTGACAGATCAAACCCTGTTCGATACTTCCCCAATGCCATGACATTTCTACTGAAACCGCCTGCCCAGGGCGAAAAAATCAAAATATCTTCTGACAAAAAACTTGAGGTTCCGAATCATCCGATCATCCCGTTTATTGAGGGGGATGGAACCGGCGCTGATATCTGGAAAGTTTCCCAAAAAGTTTTCGATGCTGCGGTTCAAAAATCCTCCCAGGGAAAAAAGAAAATAGAATGGTTTGAGGTTTACGCCGGAGAAAAGGCGAAAACGGTTTACGGCGATGCCTGTCCTCCCAATCTCTTGCCAGACGATACTTTAAAGAGGATCAAAGAATATTTGGTGGCGATCAAAGGTCCGCTGACCACTCCAGTCGGAAAAGGTTTTCGTTCACTCAATGTGACGCTTCGTCAAGAGCTTGATCTCTACGTTTGTTTACGTCCTGTTCAATACTTTGCCGGAACCCCATCCCCTGTGAAACATCCTGAATTAATCGATATGGTGATTTTCCGGGAAAACACCGAAGATATTTATGCCGGGATTGAGTGGGAGGCATTGTCGGCCGATGTCAAAAAAGTGATTCAGTTTTTGCAAAATGAGATGAATGTCAAAAAAATCCGTTTTCCCGAGTCGAGCGCGATCGGAATCAAACCGGTTTCGATTGAAGGAACGAAACGTCTCGTTCGTGCTGCCATCCAATACGCGATTGATCATCATCGCAAGAGTGTCACGATCGTCCACAAGGGAAATATCATGAAATTCACCGAAGGTGGATTTCGCCAATGGGGCTACGAAGTTGCCAAGGAAGAGTTCGCTGACAAGGTAATCAGTTGGGAAGAGTGCCAGGGGAAAGTTCCTGCCGGAAAAATTTTGATTCAAGATGCGATTGCCGATGCATTTTTACAACAGATTTTGACCCGTCCCAAAGAGTTCGATGTCATTGCAACCTTAAATCTCAATGGGGATTACATCAGCGATGCGCTCGCCGCCCAAGTCGGAGGAATCGGGATCGCGCCGGGAGGCAACATCAATTTCGATACCGGCCTTGCAATTTTTGAGGCAACCCACGGCACAGCACCGAAGTATGCGGGACAAGACAAAGTGAATCCAGGGTCTGTGATCCTTTCCGGTGTGATGATGCTTGAATATTTGGGATGGCAGGAAGCGGCCGATCTCATTAAGAAAGCACTTGAAAAAACCATCTCCCATAAAACAGTGACCTACGATTTTGCCCGATTGATGGAAGGGGCGAAAGAGTTGAAATGTTCAGAGTTTGGGGATGCGATTATTAAAAATATGTAATTGTAGGGGCGACCTGGTGGGTCGCCCTGAAAATATTGCCGACGATATGAATATTGGTGATTATTAAATAGTTTTTTATCATTTTCCACGCAGTCAGGGCGAACACAAGATTCGCCCCTACAAAATATAGGTAGAAAAAATTATGTTCCAATCCGATCTACTCAAAAATAAAACGATCTTCATCACCGGCGGCGGAACAGGGCTCGGAAAATCAATGGCACTACGCTTTGCCGAGCTTGGGGCGAATCTCATTCTCACCGGTCGACGTCAAAATGTTTTGGAAGAAGCAGCCAGCGAACTTGAGAAAAAAGGGGCAAAGGTTTTTATCAAAACAGCCGATGTTCGAAAATATGATGAAATAGAATCTGTTTTTTCCGAATCTGAAAAAGTTTTTCCTCAAATCGATGTCTTGGTCAATAACGCCGCGGGAAATTTTATCTCTCCGACTGAACTTCTCTCTCCCAACGGATTTCAGGCAGTGGTCGGAATCGTTCTCAACGGAACATTCAACTGCACTCTAGCCGCAGGAAGACGTTGGATCAATCAACAGCGGGGTGGAAGGGTTTTGAATATTGTTGCAACCTATGCTTGGACTGGATCTGCTTATGTGGTTCCTTCCGCCTGTGCGAAGTCGGGGGTTCTCGCCATGACGCAATCGTTGGCGGTTGAATGGGGAAAGTATGGGATCCGTTTGAATGCGATCGCACCGGGCCCATTCCCGACGGAACAGGCCTGGAAAAATCTGGTTCCAGAGGGTTTTGAAGAGAAGTGGAAAAAGCGCATTCCACTCGGCCGGGTCGGCAAACATGAAGAGCTGGCGAATTTGGCGGTTTTTCTCGTCTCCGATCAGGCGGCGTATATTAACGGTGAAGTGGTGGTGATCGATGGTGGAGAATGGGTTTCCGGCGCAGGTGAATTCAATATGCTGACAGAGATGACTCCGGAGCAATGGATGGAGATGCAGGTGAGGTTTAACAAACAAAAATAATCGCCAAATTTTATGAAAATTATTCGTATTGAATTACAAAATTGGAAAAATTTTACTCAAGCCGATGTCGACTTGGCCGATCGGGTTTTTATTGTAGGTCCCAATGCTGCTGGAAAATCGAGCTTTTTAGATGTTTTTCAATTTCTTCATGATTTGGTTATTGAGGGAGGTGGACTGGCTCAGGCAGTTGAAAAACGAGGCGGTGTTTCTGCAATTCGTTCTCTTCATGCAAGAGCTCAGTCAAATATTTCAATTGAAATTACGGTACAATCGGACGCTCAAGAAAGATGGAAATATCTCCTTAGTTTTACTCATTTTTCGGCAAGAAATTCTTTTACACCCATTATTAGAAAGGAAGAAGTTATTCGTATTGGTGTCAATGGAGAAGAGAAAGTTGTTTCGAGACCCAATGAAGAAGATAAAAACGACAAAGAGAGCTTAACTCAAACTTATTTACAGCAACTTCCCCAAAATCAAAGTTTTCGTGATCTCTATCATTTCTTTAAAGATATACAATATATCCATCTTGTTCCCCAATTGTTGAGAGATTCATCTTTTTATTTGCCGGCATCTTCAAAAATGGATTTTTTAGGAAGGGATTTACTCGATAGGATTCGACAAACTCCTAAGAATATTCAAAAGGCAAGACTGAAAAGAATTACTAAAACATTGAAAGGTATTGTTCCTCATTTTGAAGGACTTGAGAGTGTCGATGATCGACAAGGGACTCCTCATCTTCAGATTAGGTTTCGTCACTGGAGGCCGAATGGTGGATATCAATACGAATCTCAATTTTCCGATGGTACTTTAAGGCTTATTGGTCTTTTTTGGGTTTTATTAGAAACCGGGGGAGTTCTTCTATTAGAAGAACCCGAGCTTTCTTTACATACTGCCATTGTGAGAAGGTTGGCTTCTTTTATTTATTCAGCTCAAAAAAAAGGTGGAAAGCAGGTAATTCTCTCTACTCATAGTGAGTCTCTCTTATCTGATGAAGGGATAGAGCCAGAAGAAATTCTTATTATTACACCTGATAAAGAAGGTTCAAAAATCTCTGTAGGAGCTCATCATATAGAAGTGTGCCGTTTAATGCAAAGCGGTATTCCCCCCAGTGAAGCTGTTTTACCAAGAACTGAAACTGAGCAAATGAAACTTTTTGGAGAGTATGATTTATGAATTTCTCTCCTTTTTCGTTGGTTGTTACAGAAGGGTTTCTGGACTCTGTTGTTGCTGAAAAACTGCTGGATTCTCTTAAAGTTTCACGAAAAGGGTTATCCATTATCAATAAAGGAGGTGGAGGTCAGTTCTGGAAAAATATTTATAGATATAACAATGC
>CAZSRQ010000027.1:0-6804 GCA_964609335.1 uncultured Pseudomonadota bacterium | reverse complement strand
CAGCTAAAGAGGGGCCGATTTTTGCTCTTGCTGATCTAGAACAGAAAGCATGTCCTTCCTTGCTTTTTGAAGAGTATTTAAAAACAAAAAAGCACCCACAATTCATTCTAAGGATTGCTGTGAAAATGGTTGAAAGCTGGCTTTTGGCAGATGCAAAAGGGATTGCAAATTTTTTCTGCATCGACGAAAAGAAAATCCCAATAAATCCGGAAGAAGAAAAACATCCAAAGTTGACTTTGGTAAATCTTGTTCGACAATATTCAAAAAGCCGCGCTTTAAAAGAAGATTTGGTGCCTAGAGAGAAAAGTAGTGCTCTGGTTGGGAGGGGGTATAGTCTTCGATTGGAGCGATTTATAAGGAATCAGTGGAATCCGATAGTAGCTCAAGAAAGAAGCGAAAGCTTATTTAAAGCTATTCAAGCTGTTCGGCACGTATTGAAAAAAGGAGCTGTTTATGCGTAAAAAAATCTCTTTGATCGGCGCAGGAAATATCGGCGGTGAATTAGCGCAACGATTGATGGAAAAAGAGCTGGGAGATGTCGTTCTATTCGATGTCGCCGAAGGGGCTCCCCAGGGAAAAGCGCTTGATCTGATGGAAGCTCGTCCTGTCGATGGATCTGATAGCCAATTAACCGGAACCCAAGATTACGCCGATATCAAAAATTCTGATGTGGTGATTATCACCGCAGGTCTTGCCCGAAAACCGGGGATGAGCCGAGATGATCTTCTTTCAAAAAATTTAGAAATCATGAAATCGGTGGCGAATGGGGTGAAACAGTATGCCCCGAATGCATTTGTGATTGTCGTTTCTAATCCGCTCGATGCGATGGTCTATGCATTTCATAAAATCTCCGGATTTGATCCCAAAAAAGTGATCGGGATGGCAGGAGTTCTCGACTCTTCCCGCTTCCGCTGTTTTATTGCGATGGAGCTGGGGGTGAGCGTGCAAGATGTCACCGCGCTAGTCCTCGGAGGTCATGGGGATGATATGGTCGCTCTTCCCCGTTTTTCAACCGTCAACGGGATTCCTATCACTGATCTTTTGTCCAAAGAAAAAATTGAGGCGATTGTCAAACGAACTCAAGTTGCCGGTGGAGAGATTGTCAATCTCCTAAAAACCGGCAGTGCCTATTTTTCACCCGCCGCCTCGGCGATTGCGATGGCAGAGAGCTATTTAAAAGACAAAAAAAGGGTGATGGCCTGCGCTGCTTATTTGAATGGCGAATATGGAATCAAAGGGTATTTTATGGGGGTTCCGGTCGTCATCGGTGAAAACGGGATTGAAAAAGTGATCGAGCTTAAGTTAAACGAGGATGAGAAGAAATTGCTCGATGAAAGTGTGGAACATGTGAAGAAGTTGGTGAATGAGATTAAGATTTAATATTTAAATATCATTATTGAGTGAAAAAAACGATCTGTAGGGGCGCACGGCCGTGCGCCTATCATGGCCAAATTATGAATAAACCGACCTCTTTTACCCGAGATGAAAAATATTTCCTTCTTCGCCGTTTGCATTCTCTTTCAGGAATCTTGCCGATTGGTGCCTTTTTTCTGGAGCATATCTTCAGCAATGCGATTTCGTTAAAAGGCCCAGCCGCTTATAACCAGATGGTTGAGAAGTTGATGGATATTCCTTATCTTCCTTTTATCGAAGTGGCTGTGATTGCTCTGCCGATTCTTTTCCATGTGGTTTTGGGGATTGTGATTTATTTAACCAGCAAAAGTAATGTCCTCCAATATCGACATTTCAATAATTGGCGATATACGCTTCAGCGTCTCACCGGAATCGTCGCCCTCGTTTATATCGGGTATCATGTCTGGGAAACCCGTATCAATGCTGCCTTAACCGGCCAGCATGTCTCCTATGAAAGAATGCAGGAGTTACTTCGGGAGCCGGGAATGTTTTGGTTCTATCTGGTGGGGGCGTTGAGTGTGACCTATCATTTTGCCAATGGAATCTGGTCTTTCCTGATCAGTTGGGGGGTAACCGTCAGCGTTCGATCTCAAAAGCTCTCCACCTATATTTGTGGAGGATTGTTTCTTATTTTAAGTGCAGTCTGGATTCAAATTTTGATTAATTTTGTGAGCTGAAAAAAAGAATATTCTAATTTTTGTCATTCCTGCGTAGGCAGGAATCCCCCAAGTTCAATTAGATCGGAGATTCCTGCCTACGCAGGAATGACAGAGTGTAAAAAATGTCTAAACCAAAAATTATTGTTGTCGGGGGTGGCCTTGCCGGTCTAATGGCCACGATTAAAATTTCTGAAGCTGGAGTTCCGGTCGATCTTTTTTCGGTCGTCCCGGTGAAGCGCTCCCACTCTGTCTGTGCGCAGGGAGGAATCAACGGTGCGGTGAATACGAAGGGGGAGGGAGATTCCACCTGGCAACATTTCGACGATACCATTTATGGCGGAGACTTTTTGGCGAATCAGGAACTTCCGCGCCAGATGTGCGCTGCCGCTCCATCAATTATCTATCTTCTCGATCGAATGGGGGTCACTTTCAATCGTACTCCCGAAGGATTGCTCGATTTTCGCCGTTTCGGAGGAACTCTCTACAATCGTACCGCTTTTGCTGGGGCAACCACGGGTCAGCAACTCCTTTATGCGCTTGATGAACAGGTTCGCCGGCATGAAGTCGAAGGAACCGTTAAAAAATTTGAGGGATGGGAATTTATCTCCGCCATTCTCGATGAAGAAGGAATCGCCCGCGGAATTACTGCGATGAATCTCGATACGTTGGAGGTGAGAGCATTTCCAGCTGATGCAGTCATTGTCTGCACCGGAGGTCCAGGGCTCATCTTCGGGAAAAGTACGAACTCGATGATTTGCACCGGCTCCGCCGCATCAGCACTCTATCAGCAGGGGGCGTATTATGCGAATGGAGAGTTTATCCAGGTTCACCCGACCGCAGTTCCTGGTGAAGACAAGCTTCGCCTTATCTCCGAATCGGTTCGTGGCGAAGGGGGAAGAGTCTGGGTTTATAAAGATGGCAAACCTTGGTATTTTCTAGAAGAGTGGTATCCCAAATACGGAAATCTGGTTCCGCGCGATGTTGCAACCCGGGCAATTTTCAAAGTCGTCTACGAATTGAAATTGGGGGTCGATGGAAAGCCGCAAGTTTATCTTGATGTCACGCATATTGATCCAAAGATTCTCGAAAGAAAACTCGAGGGGGTTTTAGAAATTTATCAAAAGTTTGTCGGTCAAGATCCGAAAAAAGTTCCGATGAGAATTTTTCCGGCTGTCCACTACTCGATGGGTGGTTTGTGGATTGACAACGAGCATCGAACCAGTCTTCCCGGGGTTTTTGCAGCGGGAGAGTGTGAATACGCCTATCACGGAGCGAATCGACTCGGCGCAAACTCGCTGGTCTCCTGCATTTTCGGGGGCGGACTTTCCGGAAAAAATGCGGTTCAATACGTCAAAGGTTTGACAAAACAGTCGAGTTCGATTTCTTCCTCTGTGTTCGAACAAGAATTGAAAAAACAGAATGAGTTTAATCAAAAATTGCGATCTCTTTCCGGTTCAGAAAATCCGCATAAACTGCATCAAGAGTTGGGTGAATGGATGACTGAAAATGTCACCGTGATTCGCTATAACGATAAGTTGAAAAAGACTGACGAAAAACTTCAAGAGTTTGAAGAGCGATTTGATAATATTTCCCTTCCCGATCAATCCCATTGGGCAAATCCAGAACCGATCTTTGCGCGACAGCTTTATAATATGTTGAAGTTGGCTCGGGTGATTACACTCGGCGCGCTCAATCGAAATGAGTCTCGTGGGGCGCACTATAAACCTGATTTTCCGGAGCGGGATGATCCAAATTGGTTGAAGACAACGAAGGCGAAGTATTCTCCGTCATGTCCGATTTTGGAATATGAAGCGGTGGATACCCAATTTATCAAGCCACGGCCAAGACGTTATGATGCTGCATCGTAAGGAACTTTGTGCCGACTTTATTATTGAAGAATGGTTTTAAATTCTTTTTTTACGCCAATGAACATGAGCCAAAACATATTCATGTTACAAAAGGAGCCGGTTTTGCTAAAGTCGAATTAAAAAATCTAAAAGTTGTAAGAAATTACTTGAAGACTCAAGAGTTAAAAAAAGCACTTAAAATTATTTCTCAATATGAAAAAGAGTTCGAAAAAAAATGGGATCAGTTTTTTAAAGGGTAAGTCGGTTCATTTTGACGACCAATATCTTCGTGTCGAACTTCAAGATGGGCGGGTTATTTCCACTCCGATGAAATGGTATAAAGAGTTGCAGCAAGCGTCCTTTCAACAACTGACAAATTATAAATTCATCTGTCAGCGAACGGGCGTCGAGTGGCCTGAGCTGGATTATCATTTAAGTATTGAGAGTATGATTTTGGGGCAACTGCATGAGAAGGTTGCCTAAAGAGAAAAAAGGAGTTTCTAGATACAAAGAAGTTTGTTTTTAGAAGTAAAGTTTTATGATTTGTTCAAATGATTTACCGGTAGCATCTTTAATAAAATCGTTCACTCATTGGAATGCAGCTCCCAATAATATCGATTCTGCTTATCAGGTCGTAAGAACATTCAATCGTTCTATTTATAAAGATGGGATTGGTTTTGCCATTTTTAACCACCCGGGTGCTGCAAACTTAAAACCTTGGGCGTATGATTTTTTAAAAGGTTCTGAGCGTGCCAGAGAGATTTTGGAAAGGGTCGCTTTAAGACCAGATTTAAATGCTGAAGTCGATAATTTTTTTGCAAAGCTTCTCGTAGCGACCAATCGTTATCAGTTGCCCGAGCTCTCCCGGGTTCAGCAGCAGATGCTTCGGGGAGCCATGAGTGCTTCCAGGGGGACCGACTTTGCTCTCTTTTCAGAATGTATCGCAGTGAGAGCCCGGATATATGGTGCCGTGTTGGCTGAAGTGGAAAAAGGTCGAGAGATTTCTTTGATTACTGCCGAAACTGGCTTTACCGCCTCCAGGGTTTTGAGTGCCGAGTCACAAGCGATGAAAAGCTGTTCAGGTCTTATTGCCTCGCTGGGTAGGTATTGCAGAAATGATTTGAAGTTGGCAGGAGGGATTCTAGGAGTTGGGATTACCGCGGCAGTGGTTTTGGCGGTGATTCATCCCCATTCGTTTTCAGAATCTTCGTTGAGTTGAAATTTCATCCATAGTTTTTCCCAACCAAGGAATATATATGT
Source organism: uncultured Pseudomonadota bacterium (assembly GCA_964609335.1). Classification (GTDB taxonomy): domain Bacteria; phylum UBA10199; class UBA10199; order JADFYH01; family JADFYH01; genus CAZSRQ01. The sequence continues at coordinate 1,625 of CAZSRQ010000027.1, read as the reverse complement.
CAGATACCATTTATCTTAGAATCAAACGCCAAAACTCTCCCCATTCCGAAGCCTATTGGGAAGAATTCGAAATCCCCTATAAACCGCATATGAACGTGATTAGCCTGCTTGCGGAGATACAGAAAAATCCGGTGAATGCCAAAGGTGAAAAGATTGAGCCGGTGGTATGGGAATCGTCCTGTCTCGAAGAGGTTTGTGGATCCTGCTCGATGCTCATCAACGGAAAAGCGCGTCAGGCCTGCTCTGCACTCGTTGATCAATTAAAACAGCCGATTACCCTTGAACCCTTTTCAAAATTCCCCTGCGTTCGTGATTTGAGAGTCGACCGCTCGACCATGTTTGAGGCTTTAAAGCGGGTGCGTGCCTGGGTTCCAATCGATGGAACCTATGATTTAGGGCCGGGTCCACGCTTATCGTCTGAAAATCAGGAAACCGCCTATGATCTCGCCCGCTGTATGACCTGTGGATGTTGCCTCGAGGTCTGTCCTCAAGTGAGCGATCATTCTGATTTTATTGGAGCTGCCGCTGTTTCGCAGGCAAGACTTTTCAATCTGCATCCGACCGGAGCGATGCATAAAGATGCCAGGCTCGATACCTTATTCGGCCCAGGCGGATTAGAGGATTGCGGAAATGCCCAGAATTGTGTAAAGGCCTGTCCGAAAGAAATTCCACTCACCGAATCGATCGCTGAAGTGGGGCGAGAGATGACGAAGAGGATGTTTGGAAGGTTGTTGGGAAAGTAGTTTTTTCAAGCAGGGAGGACTTTTTATGAAATTGAAAGTTGTGATTCATGAAGCCGAAGAAGGGGGGTATTGGGCTGAAGTCCCAGCGATTCCTGGATGTGCCACACAGGGAGATACCTTTGAAGAGCTTCTTAAAAATATTTATGAGGCGGTAGAAGGATGTTTATCAGTTGAAATAGATGTGTCAAAAAATACTGATAAAGATCATGTTTTAGAGATCGCTGTATGAAATCAGTTTCAGGAAAGGAATTCGCCAAACTCATTGAAAAGCGGGGCTGGGTTCTGAAAAGAGTTCAAGGCAGCCATCACATCTATGGCAGGGAGGGGACTGTTGTGCGTCTTTCGGTTCCCATTCATAGCAATCAATCTCTTAAAATAGGATTGTTAAAAAGCCTGCTAAAAATGGCAGGCCTTTCCGAAAAAGATTTATGAAAATCCACGAATATCAAGCAAAACAAATTCTTAAAAAATTCAATGTCTCTCTTTTACAAGGAGAGATGACCGAAAGTGTCGATGACGCTTATGAGATTGCCAAGCGGCTCGGTTCTCCGGTTGTCGTCAAAGCGCAGATTCATGCGGGTGGCCGTGGAAAAGGGGGAGGAGTTAAACTTGCGAAATCTCCCGAAGAGGCGCGCGATTACGCGAAGCAGATTTTGGGGATGCAGCTGATTACCCATCAAACCGGTCCGGAAGGAACCAAAGTCAAAAAAATATTTTTTGAGCAGGGATGTCAAATCGCGAAAGAACTTTATTTGGGGGTGGTTCTCGATCGTGCCTCCTCGCGAATTACGATCATGGCTTCGCTCGAAGGGGGAGTTGAAATTGAATAGGTGGCTGAAAAACATCCTGAAAAGATTTTAAAAGTGGCGATTGATCCTGCCG